>NZ_JBHLZP010000746.1:0-3114 GCF_042429965.1 Actinoallomurus acaciae | reverse complement strand
GCACCGTCCACTGCACGGCGATCATCGCGAGCAGCGCCACCGGGATGTTGATCCAGAAGATGCCGCGCCAGCCGGCGACGGCGGCCACCGCGGCGCCGTACAGCGGGCCGAGCACGCTGCCCATCTCCTGCACGGCGCCGACCCCGCCGAGCACGGCGGGACGGCGCTCCTCGTCCCACAGGTCGCCCGCGAGGGCCATCGTGATCGGCAGCAGCGCTCCCCCGGCGAGCCCCTGGAGCGCCCGGCCCGTGATCAGCGTCGGCATCGAACCGGCCAGCGCGGTGACCGCCGACCCGGCCGCGAACCCGGCCAGGCAGGCCTGGAGCATCACCCGGCGGCCGAACCGGTCCGAGAGCAGGCCGAGCAGCGGCATCCCCGCCACGTAGCCGAGCAGGAACGCCGTGACGACCAGGCTGGCGCGCTCGATGTGGTTCACCGGCACACCGAGGTCGCCGACCATGGTCACCAGAACGGTGACGACGACGTACGCGTCGATGGCCGCGAGGAGCACGACGACGCCGCCCACGCCGATCGCGACGCGACGCGCTCCGTACCCCTCGGCGTTCACTTGGCCGGCGCGCTGATCGGGAACGGCTTGCCGAAGTCGGCGAAAGTGATCGTCACCTTGCCCGGCTTGCCGCCGTTCTTGGACGGAACCTCCACCTCGGACTTGAGCACGTGCTTGTCGGCGGCGGAGACCCAGATGTCGGCGGGCGCGTCGGCGTCCATGCCGGGCACGAGCCGGCTCAGCGCGGCGCGGGCCAGCGTCGCGTGGACGCGGTGGCAGTCCTGGCCGGCCACCTTGTCCTCGCCCTTCGTCTCGGCGTTCTTCGCGGTGAGCAGGAGCTGCACCAGCCCCCGGTCGGGGTCGAGGATGGCGGACGGATCATAGATGCCGGCCACCTTGGACAGCGGCTCCTGCTGCCATCCGCCGGTCAGCCCCTTGAAGTGCGCGGTCTTGCCGATCACGACGAAGTCGAGCTGGATCGGCATGCCCAGCTCGGTCACCTGGACCGACCCCTGGGAGTTGCCGTTCTTCAGCAGCTTCGCGTCGACGCTCTTGACGGTGATGTCCGGGTCGCCGCTCGTCCGCAGGGTGAAGCTGAGACTGGTGACCCCGCGCAGGACGTTCGCCGCCTGCTGGAGCAGGGGCCCGCCTGGAGGGCGGTCACCCGAACCGCCCCCACCCGAGCAGCCGGCGGTGAGGACGATCGCGAGCACGACGGTGAGCAGGCCGGTGAACCTCGCCCGGGAAGACGACATACAGCAGAACATAGCGTGGCACCCGCCGCGGGTTGCGAAGATCGCCTCAGCGGGGACCCGCGGCGGGTCGTTCCGGGACGGCCGCCAGGACGGCGATGGCGGTCGCGACGAGCCCGCGGCTCACCGTCCAGCGGCCCGTGAACCCGGTGAGCGCACGGCCGTCGACGACCGGCCCGGGGACGCGCAGGAGCGCGGTGAACGTTCGCGCGTCCGGGTCCGGCGTGACGACCGCCTCCTCGAAGTCCAGCCAGCGGCGGGTCAGCGGGAACCACGCCTTGTAGATCGACTCCTTGGCGCTGAACAGCAGCCGGTCCCAGCAGACGCTCGAACGGTCTCCGTCCCGCTGCTCGATCCAGGCGCGCTCGGAAGGGGTGGCGATGACCTCCAGCACGCCGTCCGGCAGCGGCTCGTTGGGCTCGGCGTCCAGCCCGACCGTACGGACCTGCTCCTCCCGCGCGACCGCGGACGCGCGGTAGCCGTCGCAGTGGGTCATGCTGCCGACCACGCCGGCGGGCCAACCGGGGGCGCCGCGCTCGCCCGGCACGATCGGCACGGGCGGCAGGCCGAGAACGGCCAGGGCCCGGCGCGCGCACCCGCGGGCCGTGGTGAACTCCCGGCGGCGCTTGTCCACCGCACGCGCCACCGCCGCCTCCTCCTCGGGGAAGAGGGCGACGGCGTCCCGGTCGTCGAACGCCTCCGCCGAGGCGACCAGGGGCGGCAGGATCTCCTCGATCATCAGACCGTCTCGGCCGGCAGGATTCGGCGGAACCGGCCCGGGGTGCCGCGGCGCGGCTCCCACTCGCGCGGGTAGCCCAGGGAGACCTCTTCGAAGCGGACCCCGTCGTACCAGGTGGTCCGCGGGATGTGCAGGTGCCCGTAGACGGCCGCGACGGCGTTGTAGCGCCGGTGCCAGTCGGCGGTGCGCTCCGTGCCGCACCAGAGCGCGAACTCCGGGTGGCGCAGCACCAGCGTGGGGTCGCGGACCAGCGGGAAATGGCTCACGAGAACGGTCGGGAGCGACGTGTCGCGCGCGGCGAGCAGCCGCTCGGTCTCGGCGATCCGCACATGACACCAGGCGTCACGGCTCGGGTGCGGATCCGGGTGCAGCTGGAACTCGTCGGTGCACACGACGCCGGCCTCGTACGCCCGCTCCAGCGCCGCCTTCTTGGTGTTCAGGCCGGGAGGGCGGAAGCTGTAGTCGTACAGTACGAACAGCGGAGCGACGGTGACCGGCCCGCCCGGGCCGCGCCAGACCGGGTAGGGGTCCTCCGGCGTGACGACGCCCAGGCTCTGGCAGAGCTCGACGAGCCGCCGATAGCGGTGCTCGCCGCGCAGGCGGACCGGATCCGCCTGCGGCGTCCACAGCTCGTGGTTGCCCGGCGTCCAGATCACCTTGGCGAAGCGCTCGCCGAGCAGGCGCAGGGTCCACTCGATGTCGGCGAAGATCTCTCCGACGTCGCCGGCGACGATGAGCCAGTCCTCGTCGGTCTCGGGCCGCAGACCCGAGACGATCTTCCGGTTCGCCTCGTAGGCGGTGTGCAGGTCGCTGATGGCCAGCAGGCTCCCGCCCGGGCTCACCGGGCGTACCTGCCGGACCCCGATCCGGCCGTTGACAACCGTGCTCCTCCCGTCGCCCGTACGAGCCGACCGCTCCGTACGCCGGCCGCGGCGGTCTCCGCGCCCGATCAAGAGCGCTCACGCCGAATATAGAAAGACTGCGCGCAGGGGGAAACCCCGGTTTCCGGCGATCACCACCCCTGTTTCCGGCGGGCGGCGGGTCACTCCGCCCCCGCCCCCTCCGCCGGGCCGCTCGCGGCGGCACGCAGGCGGCCGGCCGCGCCCTCCGTGAGG
>NZ_JBHLZP010000745.1:0-3115 GCF_042429965.1 Actinoallomurus acaciae | reverse complement strand
GCGTGCACCAGCAGCGGCACGGTCGCCGCCCCGGCGCCGGTCGCCTTCGCCAGCAGCGGGACGTACTCATCCAGCGCGTCGACCCCGGACACCAGCGCGACGACGAGCAGGCGGCGCCGGATCTCAGGGGCGCCGCGCAGTTCGGCCAGGCCCGAGCGGAGCACCGCGCCGTACCGCTCCTCCCGTTCCCCGCCGCCGCGCGACTCGGGAAAGGAGCGGCCCACGGGCACGCCCACCAGGGCGACGGCCACGCTCGCCAGGCCGACGGCCCGGTATCCACCCGCGTGCAGGACCGGGGACGCCAGGGCCGTCGCCGCCATCACCGCGGTCGTGCCGACGGCCCTCGACCGGCCGATGAGCCTCCCGTACGCGCCGGAGGAGCCGAGGCGGGTGAGCTCGTCGTAGACCAGCGCCTGCAGGGCCCCGGAGCGTACGGCTCCGCCGGCGCCCCACAGCACGAAGCCGAGCGCGAAGAACGGATAGGAGGGCAGGAACGTCCAGAGGGCGTAGCCGACGGCGGTGAGGCCGGGCGCCAGAGTCAGCAGCAGGCGCCGGGAGAAGGCGTCCGCCCAGATCCCGGACGGCACGTCGATCAGGAACGAGCTGACCGACCACAGGATGAACAGGGACGAGATCTCCGCCCCGGACAGCCCGGCGTCGGCGAACAGCACCGCGTACACCGGATAGAACAGGACGAAGTCCTCGAAGAACGCATAGGCGTAGAGCCTGCGCGCGAGCCGGGACTCAGGTGAGGATCAATGTCGCCACGTCATGCCCGCAGGCTATGACGGCGTCCCGGAGAACGCACGCGGAATATGACGGTTTCCTGACGTCATCGCGCGATCCATGGGCGTACGGCCCGGCGAGTGCTCGAATAGAGGATGTGAGCAGCGAAGGATCGCCGGTCGGGCGTCGTGTCGTCCTCGGCATGGTCGGGCTCGGTGCCCTGGGCGTCGTGGTGGGCGCGCGGGTGCAACGGGGCGTGAACCGCGCGCTCGGGCCGGTCGGCTCGGGGATCTCCGGCATCGTGCCGGCCGCCGGCGGGTTCCGGTTCTACACGGTGACCGGGTCGGTGAAGCGAATCGAGCCGGCCGACTACCAGTTGAGGGTGCGCGGCCTGGTCGAACACCCGCGCTCCTACAGCTTCGCCGATCTCCAGCACGCGCTTCCGCAGACGCGGATGACCGACACGTTCCACTGCGTCACGGGCTGGAGCGTGCCGAACGTCGCGTGGGTGGGCGTCGCGCTGCCGGACCTGCTCGACGCCGTCGGGGTACGGCCGGGCGCGAGGGGCGTGCGGTTCACCTCCTTCGACGGCGAGTACACCGAGAGCCTCACGATGGAGCAGGCGCGCCGCCGCGACGTGATCGTCGCGACCGGCATGCTGGGCGGCCCGGTCAGCCACGACCACGGCGGTCCGGTGCGGATGTACGTCGCCCCGATGTACGGCTACAAGTCGACCAAGTGGCTGAGCGGCATCGAGGTGGTCGGCGACGTACGGCCGGGCTACTGGGAGGAACGGGGCTACGACGTGGACGGCTGGGTGGGCCGCTCGAACGGGTACACCTCATGACCGGGCGGAGCGAGGGAGCCGACGACATGGTCACTCCTCCGGTGAGGGAGGGCCGGTGATCCGGTTCGAACGCCCGGTGCGCTGGGTCCACCACACGACGGCTGTGCTGATGCTGGCCTGCCTCGCGACCGCGGCGGTGCTGTACGTCCCGGCCTTCGCCGAGACGGTCGGGCACCGGCACCTGGTCCGTACGATCCACGTCTACGCGGGGTTCGCGCTGCCGTTCCCGGCGTTGCTGGGCTGGATGTCCCGCGCGTTCCGCGACGACCTGCGCCGGCTGAACCGGTTCTCCCCCGACGACTGGGCGTGGCTGCGGGGACGCGACCGTCGTGCCACCGCCGGCGGGCGCGGCATCCACCCGGTCGGCAAGTACAACGGGGGCCAGAAGCTGAACGCGGCGTTCGTGGGCGGGGCGATCCTGGTGATGCTCGGCACCGGAACGATCATGACGTTCCCGCACCCGTGGCCCGACTCCTTCCGCGGCGGCGCGACGTTCGTCCACGACTGGCTGTTCGTGGCGGTCCTCGTCGTCGTGATCGGCCATCTCTGGTACGCGCTGCGGGACCGCGGCGCGCTCGGCGGCATGTTCCTCGGGAGCGTCTCGGAGGACTGGGCGGCGCGTCACCACCCGGCGTGGCTGGATGAGCGGAAGGGACGGGATCGTGTCTCCGGGAAGTCTTGACACCCCTGGCGCCAGAGTCGAGATTCGGAGCGGACGCGCACGTACCCGGATCTTCTGTGGCGGGAGGGTGTCCGCATGTCATCGACGCAGCTCATCTCACGACTGGACGTCTCACCGGCGATCGTGGGGCGGCTCTGCCGCGACTTCACCGAGCTCTCCCGGGAGACCGTCGAACGCTGTGTCACGGACGTCGGCCTGCGCGGCCGCCATCTGGGCGTGGACCTGACCCCGGAGCTCGTGGAGCTCCTCGCGCGCGAGCACCTCGTGAGCATGGTCAAGTCCGAACCGCCCTCGGCGCGACGAGCCGAACCTTCTTCGGGCGAGTAGGGTAAGTGGCCGGACACCGGACCACTCCTCCCTCAGGCGCCGCCCCCGGCCGCGCCATGGGACGTATTGCGAAAAGGTAGCCACGTGAGCGACCTGCGCGAGCCGCTGGATGCGCGAGCATCGCTGGAAGGGCTCATGAGCGAACCGACCGGCGTCCGCCTGTCGTCACGTGGTGAGGCTAGATGACACGGCGCCGTGCACAACCCCCGGAGGCCGTCTTCGAGGAGATGCTCCGCGCCGCTCGTGAGCTGCTGGCCGTACGCAGTCCGCTCGATGCCGAGCTCATCGTGAGCGAGATGCTCGGGGCCTGGTGGGGCAAGCGGCTGGTCCACGACGACGTGGAGGAGCTCGTCGGCGAGGCCCTGGTCGACCACGCCGCGAAGGCCGGGACGCCCGCGGCGCTGGCGCTGCTCACCGGCATCGCCTATCTCGGCACGCCGCGGCAGGCGGCCAAGGCCGAACGCGCCGCGCTCCCGCTCATGGAGGCGGGCGTCGCGCGGCCGGGCTGGGCCGGGCGCGTCGGCGTGGTCGTG
>NZ_JBHLZP010000744.1:0-3127 GCF_042429965.1 Actinoallomurus acaciae | reverse complement strand
CAGGTCGCGGCCGGTCGTGGGCTCCACGCCGAGCCAGTGCGCGCCGCTCGCGCCGCCGAACGCCCCGCGCGGCACGCCGCCGCGCGCGGAGTCCAGCAGTTCGGGGCGGTAGGACGTGGCGTCCTGGCCTTCGAGGTGGATGAGCAGCGGAGCGGCGATCGCGGCGACGATCATGAGGAGCGCCACCACGACCCCCGCCATGGCCATCCGGTCGGCGAGCAGCCGCTGCCGTACCTGGCGGGCCCGGGTCGGCGCCTCCGAAGAGACGCCGACCTCGGTGACGAGTTCCGCCGTCACTACTTCACCGAGACCATGGCCGGGTCGTAGGAGCCGCGCCACTGGTCGAGGTAGGCGTTCTTGACGTTCTTGCCGGTCAGCCGGATGTAGATCGGGTGGATCAGCGGCACGGTGAGGGCCTGCTTGCCGATCTCGGCGTCCAGCGCGCCCCAGCGCGGCCGGGCCTGGGCCGGGTCGGTGATCTTGTTGATGTCGTCGAACTCGGCGTTGATCTTCGGGTCGTTCAGCTGAGAGGCGTTGAAGTTGCCGCCGTCCTTGAGGATCTGGCGCCCGTCGAAGATCGGTCCGAGGAACGGCCCGCCGGTCGGCCAGTCCGCGCCCCACGTGGTGAGGAACATGCCCGGCTCGGTCGAGGGCTTCTGGATGGTGTCGCCGTACGAGGCGTCGTCGTAGGCCTTGAGGTTCACGTTGATGCCGGCCTGCTTGAGCGCGGCCTGCACGGCGGTGGCGACGGCCGGGCCGTCGTGGTTGTAGTCGGCGTTGCGGTGCGCGAGCGTGACGGTCAGCCCGTTCGCGTGTCCGGCCTGGGCGAGGAGCTCCTTGGCCTTGGCCGCGTTGCCGCCCGGCCCGGCCGGGAAGTAGTCGTAGGGCTGGTAGCCGAACGCGGCCTGGTCGGGCAGGAACGTCGTCGCGGGCTTGGCGAGCGAGCTGCCGCCCGCCGCGTTGACCACCGACTGGCGGCTGACCGCGTACGCGACCGCCTCCCGTACCCGGATGTCGTCGAACGGCTTCACCTTCGGGTTGAAGGCGATGTAGTCGGTCTCGCCGAACTCGCCCCTGACCGCGCGCTTCTTCAGGTTCGGGTCATTGCTGATCCGGGCCAGCTCGGCGGGGGACAGGTCGGTGTCGGCGGTGATGGCGTTCGCGTCCTTGCCGGCGCTGGCGCTGATCCGCTGGTTGATCACGGCCGCGTTCAGCCCGTAGGTGCCCTCGATCCGGTCGGGGCAGGCCAGCCGCTGGTCGTCGACCGTGCGGGACCAGTACGGGTTGCGGACCAGCACCAGGTTCTTGTCCTGCTCGTGCGACTGCACCTTGTACGGGCCGCTGGCCACCGGGTGCTTCTCGTACCCGGTGCCGTCGTCCTTGGCCTTGGGCACCGGGGCGAACTGCGTCGCCGTCGCCACGTAGGGGAAGTCGCCCTCGGGCTTGCGCAGCTTGAAGATGATCGTCTTGTCGTCCGGCGTCTGGATCGAGTCCAGTTCCTTGCCCTTGTACGGGCCCTTGTAGTCCTCGCCGCCGACCAGCCAGTCGCGCAGGTACGGGATGCCGCCGGGCAGTTCGGGCGCGAACGCGCGCTCGACACCCCACTTGATGTCCTTGGCGGTGATGGGCGTGCCGTCGTCGAACTTCAGCCCGTCCTTCAGGTGATAGGTCCAGGTCTTGGCGTCGTCGCTCGCCTTGCCGGTGTCGGTGGCCAGGTCGGGCACGACCTGGTCGCCCGCCTCGCCGGGCACCCGGTGCCGGGTGGTGAGCGTACGGAAGATCAGAGAGGTGACCGAGCCGCCGCCGGAGGTGTAGATCCGGGCGGGGTCGAGGTGGTGGCCGGTGGAGTCGCTCTGGTTGAGGACGTAGAGCGTTCCTCCCTGGCAGTTCTTCGGGTCGAACGCCGCACCTCCCGACGAGGAGGAGCCGTTGTCCGACGAGCAGGCCGCGGCGGCGGCCAGCAGGGCGGCGGTGGTGAGCAGGGCAGCGCTTCTTCGCATCACAGGTTTCCCATTCAGGGCGATGACGGCGGCATGACACGACTGCAACAGAGGATGACAGCCGTGAGTTGACCGGAAAAGAGGAAGATCGGGACCGGCGCGCGAGGCGCCGGGTGATCAGGGGCGGAGGCTCAGGATTTCGAGGTCAGGCCGCACACAGCGCGCTGGCCTGCCGCCGGAGATCGACGTGCAGGCGTGCGACGAGGGGCTCGCTCCGATACACGGTCAGCATCATTGTTGCTTGTGGCTCCTTACGTCAACGGGGGAGCTCGTGACGCTGTGGACGCGCCGTTCTGCTGCTTACCGGTGGGAATTATGAAGATATCTCATGCGGGGCTCACGGGCTCCGGGGTGTTCCCTTGATCATCGATGCGTGGTCCACTGGGGGCGTGACGGAGGCCGATGAGGTGGCGCGGCGCTGCGCCGAGAAGATGTACGCCGCCGACCGTTCGTCACGGCACCTCGGCATCGAGATCGGCGACGTCGCGGCGGGCCGCGCCCGCGCCACCATGACCGTCGCGGACACGATGGTCAACGGTCACGGCATCGCGCACGGCGGGTACGTGTTCCTGCTGGCCGACACGGCCTTCGCCTTCGCCTGCAACACCTACGAGATCGTCACCGTCGCGGCCGCCGCCGACGTGGTCTTCGTCGCCCCGGCGCGGGCGGGCGACGTCCTGGTCGCCGAGGCCGTCGAACGCGTCCGCTTCGGCCGCGCGGGGGTGTACGACGTGACCGTCCGCCGAGACGACGGCGAGGTCATCGCCGAGTTCCGCGGCAACAGCCGCGCCCTGCGCCCGGAAAGCCCATGACCGAGCGGAGCGAGGGAACCGAGGGCACGCCCCGGTGGTCACTCCTTCCGGCGCAGGAGGGCTTATGACCGGGGGACCGGTGAGCCCGCGGCGGGAGGCGTGGGAGCTGCTCGGCGGCGCGTACGACGTCCGGGTGCTCGAACCCTCGCCGCCCGCCGTCACCGAGCCGCCCTGGTACGCCGACGACCCCCTCGCCGGGCCGTACGGCGTGCGGCTGGTGACGCCCGTGTGCGGACTGGGCCGGAGCCTCGGCGAGCTCGCGGGCGAGCGGACCGGTCTGGCGGCCTTCTGCGCCGACCGCTGGCTCGGCGCCTG
>NZ_JBHLZP010000743.1:0-3127 GCF_042429965.1 Actinoallomurus acaciae | reverse complement strand
CCAGCGTGTCGCGGGTCGCCCGCGCCGCGCCGGCCGGCACGCCCGCGGGGACGGAGACGTGGGCCCGGTAGACGGCCGTGCCCAGGCTGCCCAGCGCCGCGATGCCCAGGGCGAACCCGAACTCGCCGCTCGTCTCGTTCAGCGCGCCCGCCGAGCCCGCCTTTTCCAGCGGGGCCGAGCCGACCACCAGGTCCGTGCCCAGCGTCACCATCGGCCCGGCGCCGAAGTTGCTGATCGCGAACCCCAGCATGACCGCGGTCAGGCCGGACGTCGCGCCGGCCTGAGCGATCAGCAGCAGGCCGCACACCGACACGCCCATGCCGCCGCCGATGAGGTACGCGGGCCGCACCCAGCGCGTGAGATGCGGTGACAGCAGGAAGCTCACCAGCGAGCCGCCCACGCCGGGCAACATGCACAGCCCGGCCGCCAGCGGTGAGAGCCCGTGCACGAGCTGGAAGTACTGGGCGATGAACATCATGATCGCGCCCATGAGCATGGTGCCGAACATCATGCTGCCGAGCGCCGCCCCGAACGTGCGGCGGGCGAACAGGCGCACGTCCAGCAGCGGGTCCTCCAGCCGGCACTGGCGCCGCACGAACACCCAGCCGAAGACCGCGCCGGCCACGACGGAGACGGCCGGAACGACGTGCCAGCCGCTGCGTGCCAGTTCCTTCAGGCCGTACACCAGCGGCAGGATCGCGGCCAGGGACAGGCCGACGCTGGGCAGGTCGATCCGCCCGGCCTCGGCGGCACGGAACTCCGGCAGCAGCACCGGGCCGAGCACGAGCAGCAGCACCATCGCGGGCACGCCGAGCAGGAACACCGACCCCCACCAGAAGTGGTCCAGCATGACCCCGGCCACGAGCGGGCCCAGGGCCGCGCCGGACACGAAGCAGGCCATCCACACGCTGATCGCCACCGCCCGCCGGCGCGGATCGGTGAACATGTTGCCGATCAGGCCGAGCGTCGAGGGCGCCAGCGTCGCCCCCGCGATGCCGAGCAGCGCGCGGGCGGCGATGAGCATCGCGGCGCTGGTGGAGTAGGCCGCGAGGACCGAGGCGGCGCCGAACCCGGCGGCCCCGATGAGCAGCAGCCTCCGGCGCCCGATCCGGTCGCCCAGCGTGCCCATGGTGATCAGGAAGCCGGCCACCATGAAGCCGTACACATCCATGATCCACAACTGCGCGGTGCTGCCGGCCCGCAGGTCGATGCTCAGGCGCGGCAGCGCCAGCAGCAGCACGAACACGTCGATGGAGACGAGAAGGGTGGGCAGCGCGAGAACGGCCAGCCCGATCCACTCCCGCTTCCCGGCGGTGGTGTCCATCGGAGGAACTCCCGAACGATCCGGCGCCCCGGATGGGCGCTTTCACGGGAGAGTCGGAGTCCGCCGGGCGTTCTCGACACGTCCGGGACGACAGATCAGCGGACCGGGTGACCCGCCTGCCGCAGGGAGTCCTTGACGTCGGAGATCCTCAGCTCGCCGAAGTGGAAGACGCTGGCGGCCAGGACGGCGTCCGCGCCCGCCGCGACCGCCGGCGCGAAGTGCGCGATCGCGCCCGCTCCCCCGCTGGCGATCACCGGCACGCTCACGACGGCGCGTACGGCCCGGAGCATCTCCAGGTCGAAGCCGGCCTTGGTGCCGTCCGCGTCCATCGAGTTGAGCAGGATCTCCCCGACGCCGAGCTCCTCGCCGCGCCGGGCCCACTCGACGGCGTCGATCCCGGTGCCGCGCCGCCCGCCGTGCGTGGTCACCTCGAAGCCGTCGCCGGACCGGCGGGCGTCCACCGACAGCACGATGCACTGCGAGCCGAACCGGTGCGCGGCCTCCCGCAGGAACTCCGGCCGGGCGATCGCGGCGGTGTTGACCGACACCTTGTCCGCGCCGGCCCGCAACAGCCGGTCGACGTCGTCCACGGTGCGGATGCCGCCGCCGACCGTCAGCGGGATGAACACCTGCTCGGCGGTACGACGGACCACGTCGTAGGTGGTCTCGCGCTCGCCGCTGGACGCGGTGATGTCGAGGAAGGTCAGCTCGTCGGCGCCCTCGGCGTCATAGCGCCGGGCCAGCTCGACCGGGTCGCCCGCGTCCCGGAGGTTCTCGAAGTTGACGCCCTTGACCACGCGCCCGGCGTCCACGTCGAGGCACGGGATCACGCGTACGGCGACGCTCATCCCGCCACCGCCGCGAGGGCCTCCGGGAGGGTGAACGCGCCCGCGTACAGCGCCTTGCCGACGATGGCGCCCTCCACGCCGTCCGGGACGAGCCCGGCCAGCGCCCGCAGGTCCTCGATCGAGGAGACCCCGCCGGAGGCGACCACGGGCTTGTCGGTACGGCCGCAGACCTCGCGCAGCAGGTCGGTGTTGGGTCCGCGCAGGGTGCCGTCCTTGGTGACGTCGGTGACGACATAGCGGGGGCAGCCGTCGGCCTCCAGGCGGTCGAGCACCTCCCACAGGTCACCGCCCTCGCGGGTCCAGCCGCGTGCCGCGAGCGTGGTGCCGCGCACGTCGAGGCCGACCGCGATCCGGTCGCCGTGCTCGGCGATGATCTTGCGGCACCACGCGGGGTTCTCCAGCGCGGCGGTGCCGATGTTGACGCGCGTGCAGCCGGTGGCGAGCGCCGCGGCGAGCGACTCGTCGTCGCGGATGCCGCCGGACAGCTCGACCTTCACCTCCAGCTTGCCGGTCACCTCGGCGAGCAGCGCGTGGTTGGAGCCGCGCCCGAACGCGGCGTCCAGGTCGACGAGATGGATCCACTCGGCGCCGGCGCTCTGCCAGGCCAGCGCGGCGTCGAGGGGCGCGCCGTAGGACGTCTCGGTGCCGGCCTCCCCCTGGACGAGGCGTACCGCCTGCCCATCGGCGACGTCGACGGCGGGCAACAGGACAAGCGACATATCTACGACCTCCGGTCGAAGGCGAGCGTGACGAACACCGGGACCAGGAACGCCGACAGCATGAGCACGGCCAGGCGCCCGGTCCACGATGAGAGTGATATCCAGGCCAGCACCTGGACCAGCAGGAACGCCACCACGACGATGGCGTTCTGCTCACGGCGACGGCGCGCGAGCAGCCCGCCGGGCCGCCCGGAGCGGCGCGGCAGCAGCCGGGACACCCGGGCGACGCGCGCCCG
>NZ_JBHLZP010000742.1:0-3128 GCF_042429965.1 Actinoallomurus acaciae | reverse complement strand
CTGGTCTGCACGGAGGGCCGGCCGTCGGCGGCCTGCCACCGCCTGCTCGGCGCCGCCGCGGGCGCCCGGATCCACTGGCGGAACGACTTCGACTGGCCGGGTGTCCGCATGACCGCCGCCGCGACGGAACGGTACGCCGCCACGCCGTGGCGAATGGGCGCCGGGGACTACACCGACGCCCTGACGGCCGGCGGCGGCGCCCCCCTCAAGGGCAGCCGGACGACGACTCCCTGGGACCCCCGGCTGGCGAACGCGATGGCCCGCGAACACCGCGCCGCCCGCGAGGAGTGGCTGCTCCCGGCCCTGCTCGCCGACCTACGGTCGCCGTAACGCCGACGCCACCAGGTCCGCGGGGGAACACCCGAGCGACCCGGCACCGGCCGGCCGGGCGTCGGGCGAGGCCGAGCGTCAGGCGATGAGGACTTCGAGGCTCCTCGGGCCGTGGACGCCCTCGACGCGGTCCAGCGTCGTAGCGCAGGGGCTCGGCCCAGCCGCGTTCGGTGGACGAATACATACTCAGGATTCGCCGTCATGGTGGACTTTCCGGAGACGTGCTATGACATGGCCAAAATATGCGTTTTCTCGACCCGGAATAAGCGGGTGATACGCTGCAGCCACCTTGCAGCGACGCAACCGGGGGAGTACCGGATGAGAGCCGTTCGACGCATCGGCAAGAGTCCGGCTGAGCTTGGCAACACCACAGGTGTCAGTGGTTCCCCTGACATCGTGGAACTGGAAGATGGTGCGTTCGCGGTCATCGGTGTGGACATCACCGATCAAATCAGTGATCTTGAGACGTTCGGAGCACGTTGCGCTCCGAACGAACGCGTGGTGAGAGTCCCCCGCAGCACTCTCACGGCCGCCAAGAACGACATCCCTGAAGGTTAGATGCTTCCGCCGTCGTGGGCAGTGTCGAGCGGCACACGGCTCGACCTCGATGGATTCGGCGCCGCGTTCTCACAGGCATGGTCGCGGACCGAGTCACGTTTCCTGAAGCTCGAATGCTGGCAGGCGTACCGAGAGGGGCACGCCTGTGAATCACAGGAGGTTTACGAACGAGGCGATATGGAAACCGCCCGCGAACTGCTGCGGCGGGAAGCGGAGGCGGACCGGCCGCTCTATGAGGATGTCGAAAAACGGCATATCGACTATTCGCGGATACGCCTTGTGCGGGAGCCATTGAGCCCGTACCTGCAATACGAGTTGCTGAGTTACCGTATCCGCGCCCAGATGGGCGAGAACATCGAGGTGGTCCGCTGTGATTCGACGGTTCGCCTGCCGAGTGACGAATATTTCGATGTTCTCTTGTTCGATCGGCGGGAAGCCCTCATCCACGACTACGGCACCGGAGACGTCGGGTGGCAGAGCGGCGGTTGGCTCATTGAGGAGCCCTATGTCCTCGCTCGCCTGGAGGAGATGATTCTGGCGCTTCGCGACGGCGCGATCCCGCTCCGGCGGTATCCGGGTCGAGCACGGACTGAGCAGTTCTAGCCCGGCGGCCGGCCGTTCTCCCCCGCTCACAGATCGGGCAGTCGCGTCCGCGTCACTGTTATGGTCATGCGGTGAGGCACCGGGTAATGAGACCCGCGGTCATCGCTACCGCCCTGGTGATCGGCTTAGCCCTGGTGACCGCCGGTGTGCTCGTGCCCGTCCTCATGCTCCTGCGTCTGGACGACATGACACTGAACCGGTGGTCTCAAGTCGGACAGGCACTGGAACCCGTCGGTGTCTTCTTTTCGGGCGTGGCGTTCGTCGGCATCGCCCTGACGCTCTTCCTCCAAGCTCGCGACCTCCAGAACCAGCGGGAGGAACTGACCGTCACGAGAGAAGAGCAGCAGCGGAACAGCGAGATCGCGCTGCGACAACTGCATATCGACCTCATCAAGATGGCCATCGACGACCGTGAGCTGCGCGAGGTATGGCCACCCATCGCACCGGGCGTCGCCGAGACCAAGAAGGATCACTACTGCAATCTGATCCTCAACCTTCAGAAGGTGGCCTACGAAGCGCACACGATCGAGTTGGCCGAGCTGCGCAGCGCGCTCCGACAGCTGATGGCGAGCCGCGACATGTACGCCTTCTGGACGAAGGCCCGCGCCGCGCGAGGTGCCATCACCGGAGGCGACGAGGCTGAGGATTTTTTCACCGCCGAAGCCGACAGAGCCTTCACCGACGCCGGTCCGCCACCGCCGAGGACCTGGGCGCACGCCTTGATCCGTATCCTGAGCCACCGGCGTTCAGGGCCATGAGGAATCCGGCGGGCGAGCGAAGCCGGCCAGGTCTGTCGCGACCACGGCAACGACCTCACCATTTCGGGACGACCGAGAAGGCACTTGGTATCGGTCGAGAGAGCGGGGACGCGTGGAACCCGAGTCTCTTTGCGGTCGCTCTGGACGACGCGTTCGCTGATCCGGCTTCGGCGTGAGAACGTATGCAGGCCGAGGCTGGGCAATACCCCTCAGCAGGCGATGAGGACCTCCAGGGTCCTCGGGCCGTGGACGCCCTCGACGCGGTTCAGTTCGATGTCGCTGGTCGCGGACGGGCCGCTGATCCAGGTCAGCGGGCGGGACGGGTCGAGGCGTTCGATCGCCTCCGGGACCGTGCGGACGATCTGGTCGCGCCGCACCACGCACAGGTGGTAGTCCGGCACCAGGGTCAGCGCGCGGCGGCCCTGGTCCGGGCCGGCGTCCAGGACGATGGTGCCGGTCTCGGCGATCGCCACGGCGCAGCCGGTCAGCACGCCGTCCAGGCCGTTCAGCTCCACGTTCGGCAGCGGCGGGTCGTCGCGGACCGCCTCGACGGAGCCCGGCCACGCCTCTGGCACGCCCGCCGGTACCGCCACCCGCCGGGCGTCGCGGCGGGACAGCGCCTCCGCCACGGCCGCCGCCACGTCGGCGACCTCATGCACCCGCGCCCGGTAGTCGGTCAGCCGGTCCACCAGCAGCTCGACCACGTCCACGCCGGACCGCGAGCGCTCGTACTCGCGCGGCACCGGCACGTCGTCGGGGTTCTCCTCGCGTGGGACGTCCGGCAGGGCCGACCGTACGCGGGCCAGGATGCGGTCTCGTGAGCTCATCGGTTCGCCGCCCACCACTGCCGGAACGATTCCCTCGGTGGCCGGGGCACGT
>NZ_JBHLZP010000741.1:0-3129 GCF_042429965.1 Actinoallomurus acaciae | reverse complement strand
CGGCGCCGGTCGTCAGGTCCGCGACGACCGGGCGTCCGCCGGTCTCGGCGGCCACGGCGTCCAGGGCCGCGCGGTTCCGCCCCGTCAGCAGCAGCCGTGCGCGGACGTCCGCCATCGCCCGCGCGGTCGCCGCGCCGATGCCGGAGGAGGCGCCCGTGATCAGTACCAGGCGGTCGTCGAGCCTCATGAGCCGATCCTGCCCACCGGCGCGACGATGCTCACGGACCGGTTGACCGGCGGGCCGGCCCGATGAAGATCTTTTTTGCGCTGGCGGCGGCGTGCCTCATCGGGATCGGCTTCGTCGCCCAGCAGCACGCCGCCTACCGGGAACCGCTCGGCGAGATGCTGCACCTGAAGCTGCTCAGCCACCTGGCGCGCAACCGCCTGTGGCTGCTGGGCATCGCGGCCATGGTCTGCGGCCAGGTGCTGGGCGCCGCCGCCCTCGACGAGTCCGACGTGGCCTCGGTCGAGCCGATCCTGGCCACCAACCTGCTGTTCGCGCTGGTCTTCGCCCACGTGCTCTACCGTGAGCCGCTGAACCGCAGGGTCTGGCAGGGCGGACTCCTCGTGACGGCCGGATCCGGGCTGTTCCTCGCCTTCGGCCGCCCCCACGCCGGGCGGCCTCCGGGCCCGGAGTCGACCCGCTGGCTCGTCGCCGCGGTCGTCGTCGTGCTCGTGGTGACGCTCGTGCTGACCGCGCGGCCGCGGTCGCTGCGTACGAAGGCCATGCTGCTCGCCGCGTCCGCCGGGATGCTGTGGGGCATCCAGGACGTGCTGACGCGGGGCTCCCTGCTCGTGCTCGGGCACGGCGTGGCCGGCCTGCTGCAGAGCTGGCTGCCCTACGGGATGATCGTCGTCGCGGTCGCCGGGCTGCTACTCGCCCAGAGCGCCTTCGACGCCGCCCCGCTGCGGATCTCGCTGCCCGCCGCGACCGCCGCCGAGCCCCTGATCGGCATCGTCCTGGGCGTCCTGATCTTCTACGAGCGGATCCGGCTCACCCCGGAGGCGCTCGCCGCGGAGGTCGCCGGCCTGCTGATGATGGTCGGCGGCATCGTCGTTCTCGGCCGGTCGCCGTATCTGGGCAAGCGGGAGACCGCCGAGCGGGAGAGGCAGCGGTGATCGCGGTCGCGCTGGCCGTGCTCGCCGCCGCGAGCAACGCCCTCGCGTCCGTGCTCCAGCGGCGTGCGGCGCGTACGGCCCCGGCGGGCCAGGCGTTCCGGATCGGCCTCATCGCCTACCTCATCCACCGGCCCGCCTGGCTCGGCGGCATCGCCGCGCTCATCGGCGGGTTCGTGTTCCAGGCCGGCGCTCTCATGTTCGGCGGGCTCTCCCTGGTCCAGCCGATCCTCGTGGTGGAGCTCCCGCTCACGATGATGTTCATCAGCCGGGTGTTCCGCGTCCGCCTGGACCGGCGGTCGTGGCTGGCCGTCGGCGTGCTCACCGCCGGGCTGGTGATGCTCCTGCTGGGGGCCAGTCCGTCGGAGGGCCACCAGGTCCCCAGCCGGATGGTGTGGGCGGTCGCCACTCTCGTCACCCTCGGACTGGTCGCCCTCCTGCTGACGGTGGCGCGGCTGGCGACCGGGGCGGGTCGCGCCGCGATCCTCGGGGTGGCGGCCGGCCTGGGCTTCTCCTTCACCGCCGCGCTGATGAAGCAGGCCGTGCGCGACGTGGAGCGGCCGTCCGTCCTGCTGACGACCTGGACGGTGTACGCCATGGTCCTGGCCGGGCTGGTCAGCCTCTTCCTGCTGCAGAACGCCTTCCAGAGCGGCCCGCTCGTCGCCGTGCAACCGGCGCTGACCGTCTCGGACCCGGTGGCGAGCATCGGGTACGGCGTGGGCCTGTTCGATGAGTCCATCCGGCTGGGGGCCTGGTCGGTGCTCGAACTCCTCGCCGTCGGGCTGATCGTGTACGGCAGCGTGCTGCTGGCCCAGTCGCCGCCGTTCCGCCGCAACAAGGTCATGGCAGCAGGCACCTGAGCAGGTCCTCCACCGGCCGCCGCTCGAACAGGGCGCCGGCCCGCCTGACCCGCCGGTCACGTTCGAGGGGGGATCGCAGCCGGTCCAGCGCGTCGAGAAGCTCCGCGCCGTCCCGCGCGTGGACGCCCACCCCGGCGCGCGCCATCGCCCGCGCGCCCGCCAGGCCGTGCCCGGGGATCGGCCGATAGCAGATCACCGGCACACCGGCCGCGACCGCCTCCTCGCAGGTCAGCCCCGAGGCGTTGTCGATGACGGCGTACGAGGCGGCCATCAGCTCCGGCACGTCGTCACGCCAGCCGAGCGCGACACAGCCGCCGGTGCGGTCCAGGCGCCGGCGCAGCCGCCGGTTCTCTCCGCACAGGACGACCGGCAGGTAGCGTCCCGAGTCCGACAGCACCCGCGTCGTCTCCTCGACCCGCCCCACACCCCACGACCCGGCGTTGACGAGCACGCGCGGCCGGTCGCCGGACCCGATCGAAGGCGCGGCGCGGGGCCGCCGGAACTCCGGCCGTACGACGGGCGCGTGACACCACGCCGGGCGCCCGGTCGCCACCCGGATCTCGCGGACGGCGGCGGGCGTCAGGCACAGGTGGCCGTCATTGCCCGGATGCAGCCAGAGGCGGTGGACCGCGAAGTCGGTCACCATCACCAGGCTGGGCACCGGGAGACGGCCGTGCGCACGCAGGTGCCCGGCGGCCTGCGCGGCCATGTGGAACGTCGAGACCAGCGCGGACCATGCCCGCCGGCGGACCAGGTCGTCCAGCCGCGCCGCGAGCAGGGCGGTGAACGGCGAGATCGCCGGTGCCCGCGGCGAGGTGAAGAAGATCCGGTAGATCCCGGCGTACAGCCACGGGGTGTGATGCACCGTCCAGCCGTACCAGCGGCGCATCCCGTGCCCGGATCGCAGCGGCAGCAGGTCGAGGATGTCGGTCACCTCCGCGTCGATCCCCGTCGTGGCCAGGCGGCGCGCGAGCTCGCCCGCGACCCGGTCGTGCCCGGCGCCCATCCCCGCGCTCAGGATCAGCACACGTCGGGTCGACACCGGCGATCCCCTTCCGCACACTGGAGACCGTGAGGTACGCGCCGATCGCGACCGCGGCGGCCGCGGTGGCCGCGGTCCACGTCGCGCCGGCCGCGACCTGGCTGCCGGCCG
>NZ_JBHLZP010000740.1:0-3130 GCF_042429965.1 Actinoallomurus acaciae | reverse complement strand
CGCCGCATGAGGTGGAGATCGCCGGGCGCCGTCACGTGGTGACGGCGTGGACGGGCCCCTGGCCGGCCCGCGAACGCTGGTGGGACCCGGCCCGCGCGCGCCGCCGCGCCCGGTTCCAGGTCGTCACCGGCGACGACCTGGCCCACCTGCTCGTCTTCGAGGGCGGCCACTGGCACGTCGAGGCCGGATACGCGTAGGGGATCCGAGTGGGCCGGAGTGAACGAAGAGGGGGAGTGACTCGGTGGGCCGGAGCGACCCCGAGGAACGAGGTCGTCCGCGGAGTGAACGAAGAGGGCGAGCGACTCGACGGGCTCGAGCGACCCCGATGAGTGAGCGAAGAGGCGGGTGAGTCGATGGGCTGGAACAACCCGGACATCCCGTGGCGGGAGTTCGAGCGGCGGCTGTCGTGGGGCGGTCGCGAGCCGGAACCCGCCGAGCCGCGCCCGGTGGCTCCGCCGCGGCGGCGTGCGGGCGTGGGCGGCTGGGCGGAGCTGCACTGTCACTCCGCCTACAGCTTCCTCGACGGCGCCTCCAGCCCCCGCGAGCTGATCGACGAGGCGATCCGGCTCGACGTGGAGGCCGTGGCCGTGACCGACCACGACGGCATGTACGGGGCCGTACAGCTCAAGGAGGCCGCCAAGGGCACCGGCGTCGGCACGATCTTCGGCGCGGAGCTGAGCCTCGACCTGCCGGTGAAGCCGGGTGAGCCCGACCCGGGCGGGCGGCACCTGCTGGTGCTGGCCCGTGACGCCGAGGTGTACGGGCGGCTGAGCGGCGCGATCAGCCGAGCGCAGCTCGCCGGCGGAGAGATGGGGGAGGCGGGGCGCGGCCACGGGGGTGGAAAGGGCGCGGCGGGGCGCGGGGGCGGGGGCGGCGGAAAGGGCCGTCCGGTCTATGACCTGGCCGACCTGGCGGACGCGCACGACGGGCACTGGGCGGTCCTCACCGGCTGCCGCAAGAGCCTGGTGCACGGCGGCGACGACCAGGAGGCGGGGCTGCGCACGCTGATCGACCTGTTCGGGCGGGACAACGTCTACGCCGAGCTGATCGACCACGACCAGCCCCTGGACGACGCGCGCAACGACGCCCTGCACGACCTGGCCCGGCGCGCGAAGGTCGGCGTCGTCGCCTCGAACAACGTGCACTACGCCGCGCCGAAGGACGAGTCGCTCGCCGCGACGCTCGCCTCCGTACGCGCCCGGCTGCGGCTGGATGACCTGGAGTCCTGGCTGCCGGCCACGGGGACCGCGCACCTGCGGTCGGCGCGGGAGATGCGGGCGCGGATGGCGCGTTTCCCCGGCGTCGTCGAGCGCACCGTCGAGCTGGCCCGGTCCTGCGTCTTCGACCTGCGGCTGGTCGCGCCCGACCTGCCGGACTGGCTCGTACCCGCGGAGCACACCGAGTCGACCTGGCTGCGGCACCTCGTCGCCGAGGGCGCCGCCGAGCGGTACGGGCCGCGGCGGCGGGCGCGCGAGGCGTACCGGCAGATCGACGAGGAGCTGAACGTCATCGACGGCCTCGGCTTCCCCGGCTACTTCCTGATCGTGCAGGAGATCGTGGAGTTCTGCCGCGACGCCGACATCCTGTGCCAGGGCCGCGGCTCGGCGGCCAACTCCGCGGTCTGCTACGCCCTCGGCATCACCGGGGTCGACGCGGTCAGGCACAACCTGCTGTTCGAGCGGTTCCTGTCGCCGGGCCGCGACGGGCCGCCCGACATCGACCTCGACATCGAGCACCGCCGCCGGGAGGAGGTCATCCAGCACGTCTATGAGAAGTACGGGCGGGACCGCGCCGCGCAGGTCGCCAACGTGATCAGCTACCGGCCCCGCATGGCCGTACGCGACGCGGCGCGCGCCCTCGGCTTCTCCCCCGGCCAGCAGGACGCCTGGTCCCGGCAGCTCTCCCCCCATGAGCCGCTGCCGCCCGACGGCATCCCGGAGGCGGTCACCGAACTGGCCGACCGGATGCAGCGTCTCCCCCGTCACCTCGGCATCCACTCGGGCGGCATGGTCATCTGCGACCGGCCGATCGGCGAAGTCTGCCCGGTCGAGTGGGCCCGCATGCCGGGCCGCACCGTGCTGCAGTGGGACAAGGACGACTGCGCCGCCGCAGGGCTGGTCAAGTTCGACCTGCTCGGGCTCGGCATGCTGTCGGTGCTGCACGACACGTTCGACTTCGTGGCCGCCTTCCACGACCGCCGCTTCGACCTGCACAACATCCCCGAAGAGGACCCGGACGTGTACACCATGCTGCGCGACGCCGACACGGTCGGGGTGTTCCAGGTCGAGTCGCGCGCCCAGATGGCCACGCTGCCCCGGCTCAAGCCCGACGGTTTCTATGACCTGGTCGTGGAGGTCGCGCTGATCCGGCCCGGCCCGATCCAGGGCGGGTCGGTCCACCCGTACCTGCGCCGCCGGAGCGGGCAGGAACCGCCCGCCATTCCGCACCCGCTGATGCGGAACGCGCTGTCTCGCACCATGGGCGTGCCGCTGTTCCAGGAGCAGATGATGCAGCTCGCCGTGGACTGCGCGGGGTTCACCCCGGCGGAGTCGGACGCGCTGCGGCAGGCGATGAGCGCCAAGCGCGCGCCCGAGCGCATCGAGAAGCTCCGCGAACGCCTGCTGACCGGCATGGCCGAGCGCGGCATCTCCGGCGAGATCGCCGAGGAGGTCTACACGAAGATCCTCGGTTTCGCGAGCTTCGGCTTCCCCGAGTCGCACGCGCAGAGCTTCGCCCATCTCGTGTACGCCAGCGCGTACCTCAAACGGCACCACCCCGCGGCGTTCACCGCGGCGCTGCTGGCCAACCAGCCGATGGGCTTCTACGCCCCGCAGACCCTGATCGGCGACGCGCGGCGGCACGGGGTCCGCGTCCTCGGCGTGGACGTGAACGCGAGCGCGGTCAAGGCGACGATCGAGGGCCCGTACGCCCCCGCCGGCGGGTCCCCGCACTCGCCCTCCGCCGAGCAGCCGGCGGTCCGGGTGGGCCTGGAGTACGTGCGGGGCCTCGGGGCCGAGGGCGCGGACCGGATCGCCGCCGGGCGGCCGTACGAGAGCCTGGAGGACCTGGTCCGGCGAGTGCCGTTGCCCCCCGCGGCGCTGGAGGCCCTCGCCACCGCGGGCGCGTTCGG
>NZ_JBHLZP010000739.1:0-3157 GCF_042429965.1 Actinoallomurus acaciae | reverse complement strand
TGCGGCCGGCGTGCTCGGCGAGGCCGACGCGCGAGAGCCACTCGGCGCCGAGCCGGCGCGCCTCGCTCTTGCGCACGCCCTGGCAACGCGGCCCGAACGCCACGTTGTCGAGCGCGGTGAGATGGGGGAAGAGCAGGTAGTCCTGGAACACCATGCCGACGGGGCGCCGGTCCGCCGGCCGGCGCCGCCACTCCTCGCCGCCCACGCGGATGTGCCCCTCCGACAACGGCAGGAGCCCGGCGAGGGCGCGCAGGGCGGTGCTCTTGCCCGCGCCGTTCGGCCCGAGCAGCGCGACGACCTCGCCCTCGGCGACCTCCAGCGAGATGTCGAGGGTGAACGCCGGCCGCCGTACGACCAGATGCGCGTCGATCACGACACCCACCGGCCCCGCAGCCCGGCGAGGACCACCACGGACACCGCGAGGAGCACGAGACTCAACACGATCGCGGCCTGCGGGTCGTTCTCCAGCGCGAGGTACACGGCGAGAGGCATGGTCTGCGTGCGACCCGGGAAGTTGCCGGCGAAGGTGATCGTGGCCCCGAACTCACCCAGCGCGCGAGCCCAGCACAGCACCGCCCCCGCCCCGATGCCCGGCGCGATGAGCGGCAGCGTGACCCGGCGGAACGTCGTCCAGCGCGAGGCGCCCAGAGTCGCCGCCGCGTCCTCGTACCGCAGGTCGGCGGCGCGCAGCGCCCCCTCCACACTGATCACCAGGAACGGCAGCGCGACGAACGCCTCGGCCACGACCACCCCGGCGGTGGTGAACGGCAGACTGACGCCGAACCAGCGGTACAGCCACTGCCCGAGGAGCCCGTTGCGACCCAGGGCCAGCAGCAGCGCCACACCGCCGACGACCGGCGGCAGCACGAGCGGCACGGTCACCAGCGCCCGTACGAGCCGACGCCCCGGAAAGGACACGCGGGCGAGCACCCACGCGAGCGGCACCCCGAGAATCAGGCAGAACACGGTCGCGACCGTGGCACAGACGACCGACAGCCGCAGCGCGTCGAGGATCTCCGGCTGAGCGAGCCGGGTACCGAGAGTGGACCAGGGCGCGCGGACCAGCAGCCCCGCGACGGGCAGCCCCAGAAAGGCGAGCGCGACGAGCGCCGGCAGAACAAGCATCCATGGCGCCCGCCGGTTCACAGCCACGCCCCGACGGCGCGGCCCTGCGTGGTGCGATCCTGCGCGGTGCGATCCTGCGCGGTGCGGCCCTGCGCGGTGCGGCCCTGCGCGGTGCGATCCTGAGCGGTGCGATCCTGAGCGGTACGGCCCTGCGCAGTACTGCCCTGCGCGGTGCGGTGCGTGTGGCTGGGGCTCGTGTGGCTGGGGCTCGTGTGGCTGGGGCTCGTGCGGCTCGTGCCCGTGCAGCCCCCGCCCGTGCAGCCCCCGCCCGTGCAGCCCCCGCCCGTGCAGCCCCCGCCCGTGCAGCCCCCGCCCGTGCAGGGGCGGCGACCCCAATTCCATTGTCCAGTGCCGGCGCTCGATTCTGGAAGGTTCCGTCGTGGCTGTGGACAACCCCCCGCGGCAGGGGCGGACGGGCCGGTGGTCATTCGGTGCGCTCCACGACGACGTTGGTGGACTTCACGACGGCGACCGCGACGACGCCCGGTTCGAGCCCGAGGTCGTCCGCCGCCTCCCGGCTCATCAGGGACACGACGCGGTGGGGGCCCGCCTGGATCTCCACCTTCGCCATCACGCCGTCCCGTACGACGTCGGTGACGATGCCGCGCATCCGGTTGCGGGCGGAGGAGAAGGCGGTCTCGGCCTCGGCGGGCGAGCGGACGAAGGCCGCCAGATCCGTCCCTGAAACGAGCCGATGGCCGTGTTCGTCGCGCTCGGCCACCAGCCGGCCCGAATCGACCCAGCGGCGGACGGTGTCCGGGCTGACATCGAGCAACGACGCAACCTCACTGATCCGGAACACCGTCACCCGCGTGAGTATATCCCTCGCAGAAAGGGAGGATCTTCGCCGAAAAGCCAGGGTGATGCGGTCAACGACGGCCGCGAACGCTGGCAGATGCGACCCGGCCCAGACCCGCCCGAACGGCTCAGACGGCGAGGCCGACGGCGAACAGGACGCCGAAGACGATCTGCAACCGCCCCGTCTCCCCGAGCACCGCGATGAGCTCCGGCCCCGACGCGCCCCGCAGGACGCGCCGCACCGGGGAGATGGCCCACAGCGCCGACAGCAGCGCGATCATCGCCCACGGGTGCACCGCGGCGACGACCGGCACGCAGCAGAGCGCCACGACCGCGCACCCGGCGTACAGCAGGCGCGTGCGTCCGTCGCCGAGGAGCACCGCGAGCGTGCGCTTGTCGGCCTCCCGGTCCGTCGGGATGTCGCGCAGGTTGTTCACCACGAGCATCGAGCACGACAGCAGCCCCACCGGCACCGATGCGACCCACACGGCCCACGGCAGGCCCTCGAGCTGCACGTACGCGGTGCCGACGACCGACACGAGCCCGAAGAACACGAACACCGAGATCTCGCCCAGCGCCCGGTAGCCGTACGGTCGTGAGCCCCCGGTGTAGAACCACGCCGCCGCGATCGCCGCCGCGCCGATCAGCAGCAGCCACCAGGTGGTGACCACCGTCAGCGCCAGGCCCGCGACCGCCGCGAGCAGGAAGCAGATGGCCGCCGCCGCGAGGACCTGCCGGGCCGGCGCGACCTTGGAGCCGACCAGCCGCATCGGCCCGACGCGTTCTTCGTCGGTGCCGCGGATGCCGTCGCTGTAGTCGTTGGCGTAGTTCACGCCGATCTGCAGGAGCATCGACACGATCAGCGCGACCACCGCGCGCCACCAGATCGCGTCGCCGAAGCCGACCGCGAGGCCGGTGCCGACCAGCACGGGGACGATCGAGTTGGGGAGGGTACGGGGCCGGGCTCCGGCGACCCACTGGGAGACGGAGGCCACTACCGCACACATCCGGCGTCGAAGATCATGCGGGAGATTCTGCCGGATCCGGCTCGCGCGGTTGACGCAGACCCAGGGTCAGCACGAAGCCGAGGCCCAGCAGCCCGGCCGTGACGAAGGCGGCGCGGTCGGTGGCGGCCGCCAGACTCTCGTCGGCCGCACGGGCGACGCGCGGGTCACCGTGCCGCAGGTCACGGGCGAACGTGCCGGCCGAGTCGCGCAGCCGCGCCGCGTACGCC
>NZ_JBHLZP010000738.1:0-4540 GCF_042429965.1 Actinoallomurus acaciae | reverse complement strand
TCGGCCACGTCGGCCAGCGCGGGCCCGCGCCACAGGTCCAGCGCCTCGCTCAGCAGGTCCATCGCGTGCGCCGGGTCACCCGCGGCCAGTGCGCTCCGCCCCTCCGCGGCGAGGCGCTCGAACCGGTGGACGTCGACGTCCTCGGGCTCGACGGCGAGGCGGTAACCGGCCGCGTGGAACTCCACCACCGCCGAGGCGAGGCCGGCGGCGGCGAGGCCCCTCCGGAGCCGGGAGACCTGGGACTGCAGGGCGTTGGCGGCGCCCGCGGGCGGTTCGTCGCCGTACAGGCCGTCGATGAGGCGCTCGGTGGTGACCAGCCGGCCGGCGTTCAGCAGCAGAAGGGAGAGGAGCGCGCGCACCCGTGGGCCGCCGACCGGCAGGGCGTCTCCGTCGGCGGACCGTACCTCCGTCGCCCCCAGAATGCCGAACCCCATGGCGTCGATTGTGACGCATGGGAGAAATATTGATCATAATCAACATTGACGATAGTTGATTCCACTTGCGACGATCCCCTCATGAGCACCACTTCGGGAGCCGCCGACCCTCTCGCCGAGCTCTTCGCCGCCTTGCCGTGTCATTTCGCCGACTCGCCGCTGTACTCGCGGCTCGGCCCGGTGGTCGCGGCCGATGAGCGGCTGCTCGCCATCGCCCGCCACGCCCGCTCCGGTCAGGTGCCCTCCAACCTGCTGCTGGCGTCGGTGCACTACCTGCTGCTCCGCGATCCGGCGCACGAGCTGGCGGCCTGGTACCCCTCGACCGGCCGCGGGCCCGCGACCGGCGATCCCGGCCCGGCGTTCACGGCGTTCTGCCTGAGCCGGCAGGAGGAGCTCATCGAGTTGATGCGCCGCCGTCTCGTCCAGACGAACGTCGTGAAGCGCTCGGCCGTCCTGCGGCTCGGCATGACGATGGTGGCGTCGATGACGGACGAGCCGGTGACGCTGATCGAGGTGGGGTCCAGCGCGGGCGTGCACCTGCGCTTCGACGATTACCGGTACGAGATCGCGGGGCGTACGTGGGGGAGGGCGTCCTCACCCGTCGTCGTGTCGGCCGAGTGGCGCGGACAAGGACCGCCGCCCGACCTCGACCGGCTGCCCGCCATCGCCGACCGCGCGGGCATCGACCTCAATCCCATCGACGCCGGCGATCCCGACGAACGGCTCTGGCTGCGAGCGCTGATCTGGCCGGAGAACCTCGCGCAGGCGGCCCTTCAGGACGAGGCGTTGCGGGTCGTGGCGGCGAACCCGCCCCGTACGTACGCGGGGGACGCGGTCGACCTGCTGCCGGAGGTGGTGGCCGAGGTGCCGCGCGGGACGCCGGTCGTCATCTTCCACTCCGCGACGCGCATGCACGTGGCCGCCGAGCGGAGGGAGGCCTTCGACGCCGCGATCGCGAGCGTCGGGCGGGAGCACGACCTGTTCCACCTGACCTTCGAGGGGGCCCCTGACCTCGAGGGGCAGGGGTTCGCTCTGGAGCTGCGCCGCGGCGGTGAGCCGAGTCGGCGGCCGGCGATCGGCCACGGGCACGCGGAGTGGCTTTCGGACTTCCCACCGCGCGTCAGCTGATCGAGAAGGACGCCCAGACCGCCTTGCCGCCGCCGAGGAGGGGCGTCCAGCCCCAGGCGCGGCTCATGGCCTCGATGATGTGCAGGCCGCGGCCGGTCTCGGCGACCCAGTCGGGCTCCTGCATCGTGGGTGCGGTGTCGGCCGGGTCGGTCACCATGCAGACGAGCTGGCTCTCGTAGCGGGCGAGCACCAGGCGCAGCGGTTCGCGGGCGGCGGGGCACAGGCCGTACCGGATGGCGTTGGTCACCAGCTCCGACACGACCACCGCGGCGTCGTCGTAGAAGGCGCCGAGACTCCACCGGGCCAGTGTGTCTTTTGTCACATTCCTGGCTATACCCGGCGAGGCCGCCTCAGAGGGCAGGTCCTGGGCGGCGACCAGCGGCCGGCCGCCGGCCGACCAAGGGGAGCCGTCAAAAGGGCGGAGCCAATCGTCCCACCCCTGGTGGTTGAGGGGGACGCCGGTGGTTTCGCTCGGTGGCGGCAAGTTCATTGCGGACCCTGGGGGGAAGTCGGGGACGTCGCGGGGCGTTTCATGCGCTGTTCCGCTATCTTGCTCCTCAAGTCGTGCATATGCAAGCACGCATGCACGCACGGATGCACGTGCATGTGCACGAGCGTTGCGCCGCCCCCGGAAGGGGTCCGACCTTTGGCTCACCGGTCGGGCGGTTTTGGATGGCTTGGAGGCGACATGTATCAGGCCTACAACGGAATATCGGCAGCCCGCCTGCGGGAGGCCAGCTGGCTGAAGAGCCATGCCAGCAATCCGAGTGGAAACTGCGTCGAACTCGCCGAACTGCCGTGCGGCGAGATCGCGATTCGCAACTCACGGTTCCCGGACGGCCCCGCGCTGCTCTATACCCGGGCGGAGATCGACGCTTTCATCAAGGGAGCGAAGGACGGCGACTTCGATCACATGCTCGCCTGAGGCGAGCGACAGCACACCGCCTGAGGCGGGCGTACCCACGCTCGCCGAGGGCGGGCGGAACCATGCCCCGTCAGGGGGCGGCGCTTTGCAACCATGGGCTCCAGTGGGACACTGGGCCGATTCCAGTGTCCTAGGGGAGCACATGATCGGGTCCCATGCCGGCGGCGAGGACGCCGCACAAGACATGTTCGGCCCCCACCGCGGTGGGCCGACCGTGTTGCGCATCGTCCTGGGCTCCCAGCTACGCCGGCTGCGCGAACAGCGGCAGATCACGTGCGAGGAGGCCGGTGCGGCGATCCGGGGCTCGCACTCGAAGATCAGTCGCATGGAGCTGGGCCGCGTGCGGTTCCGGCGCCGTGACGTCTCCGATCTGCTGACGCTCTACGGCGTGGACGACGGGAGCGACAAGGCGGCGATGCTCGCGCTGGCCGACCAGGCGAACGCCCCCGGCTGGTGGCACAGCTACTCCGACATCCTCCCAAGCTGGTTCGAGGTCTACATCGGCCTGGAGGAGGCGGCGTCCCGGATCCGCGCGTACGAGGTCCAGTTCGTCCCCGGACTGCTGCAGACCGAGGACTACGCGCGCGCCGTCACGCTGCTGGGCCACCCGACGGCCCCGGGCCACGAGGTGGAGCGCCGCGTCGGCCTGCGGATGCGGCGGCGCTGCTGGAGGCCGAGGAGCCACCGCACCTGTGGGCGGTCGTCGACGAGGCCGTGCTGCGGCGCCCGCTCGGCGGAGTCCAGGCGATGCGGCGCCAGCTGAAGCACCTGCTGGAGATGACCGAGCTGCCGAACGTCACGCTGCAGATGGTGCCGTTCGCCCTCGGCGGGCACGCCGCGGCGGGCGGGCCGTTCAGCATCCTGCGGTTCGCCGAGCCTTCCCGACGTGGTCTACCTCGAACAGCTCACCAGCGCCCTCTACCTCGACAAGCGCGAGGACGTCGACCACTACCACATGGTGATGGAGCGGCTCTGCATCGACGCCGAGCCGGCCTCCCAGATCCAGGACACCCTCAACCGCATCCTCGGCGAGCTCTAGGGTCTGCCTCAGGGCCTGCGGCCGACGCCGCCGACCTTCCAGACCTTCTTCGCCGACCACGCGTGCAGCGGGTGGTCCGGGCGCCACCGCGGCAGTCGGACCAGACCGGGATCGACCAGCTCGAAGCCGTCGAAGAACCGCAGCACGTCCTCGCGGTCGCGCGTGGTGTGCGCCTCGGGCCGGTGGAGGGCGGTTCGGTAGATGTCCTGGAGGGGACCCGCGACCTCGGGCCGGGTGTCGAGGACGAGGTGGGCGAGGGCCAGGTGGCTTCCGGGCGCCGTCGCGTCCCGCAGCGACGCGACGTGTCGATAGGGATCGTCCGCGTCCGGGATGACGTGCAGCGCGCCGAAGATGAGGATGGCGACCGGCTCGTCGAAGTCGATGAGGCGGCGCACCTCGCGGTCGTCGACCAGGTCGCGCGGATGCAGAATGTCGCCCTCGACGACGGCCGTGCGCTCGTCGCAGGCGAGGACGGCGCGGCCATGGGAGATCACGACCGGGTCGTTGTCGACGTAGACCACGCGGGCGTCCGGGAGCACCGAGCGGGCCACCTCGTGCGTGTTCGGGAGGGTGGGGAGGCCGGACCCGATGTCGAAGAACTGCCGGATCCCCCGCTCGGCGAGGAAGCGTACGACCCGGCCGAGGAAGCTCCGCGTCTCGGTCGCGATGGTCCTGATCTCCGGGGCGATCGCGAGCAGCTCCTCCGCCGCGCGCCGATCGGCGGCGAAATTGTCCTTACCGCCGAGAAAGTAATCGTTGATGCGGGCGACATTGGGGCGGGTCGTGTCGAACTCCCGGAATGCCCGCCGCGTCGCGCCGGTCACATCCAACCCTTTCTACCGTTGTGGGCTGATCTTAGACCCATGTGGAGATCGCCAGGATCGATCCGGTCATTCGGTGGTCAGGAAGGGTCCGGGGTGAGGTCGTGGGCGCGGCGGCGGGCCTCCCGCGCGGCGCGTTCGGCGCGGCGGTGTTCGCGCTCGGCCACCTGGGCGCGGTGGGCGAGGTCGGTCC
>NZ_JBHLZP010000737.1:0-3188 GCF_042429965.1 Actinoallomurus acaciae | reverse complement strand
CCCCTACAACTCCTCGGAATCACCACCTGACCAGCAACACCCGACTTTGCCGGAACCCTGCCCTGGGAGGGCGGGGGTGTCCCTGGGCGGGGAGTGTCCCTGGGCGGCGCAGTGTCCCGGACCGCGCAGCGTCCCGGACCGCGCAGCGTCCCGGACCGCGCAGCGTCCCGGACGGCGGGACTTGGACACACGCTCTAAAGGCGGGTCCTAACGGCCGGTGAACCTCGGTGCGCGCCTCTCTCGCTGCGCGGCGATGCCCTCGGCGAGATCCTCTGAGGCCATGGTCACCGGCTGGGCCAGTGACTCCCACCGCAGGGCCGCCTCCAGGCTCGGCTGCCCGCCGTCGGCCAGGGCGGCCTTGGTCAGGCGGGTGGCGACCGGCGCCCGTTCGGCGATCTGGCCGGCGATCTCGAGTGCCACGTCGAGGACGTTCTCGCGCGGCACCGCGCGGTTGACCATTCCGTGCGCCGCCGCCTCCTCGCCGGTCACCACGCGGCCGGTGAAGAGCATCTCCCGGGCCAGCGGCAGGCCGCCCGCCTCCGGCAGAAGGTACGTCGCGGCCATGCCCGGGTGGATGCCCAGCCGCGTGAAGGGCGCCACCAGCTTGGCGTCGGCGGCGGCGTAACGCAGGTCACAGGCCAGGGCGAGGCACAGACCGGCGCCGACGGCGGCGCCGTTGACCGCGGCGACCGTGGGCACCTCCAGGTCGCGGACCGACAGCCACGTGCGATAGAAGCCGAGCATGTGATCGCGGAGCGGAGGGACGTCGACCTGGCTGCGGCCGGCGATCCAGCCCAGGTCTCCGCCGGAGGAGAAGGCGCTGCCGGCGCCGGTGACGACGACGCACCGCACCCCGGCGTCCTCCCGGAGGCCCGCGATTGCCTCTCTCCAGGCGGACGTCATCGTCTCCGACATCGCGTTGCGCCGTGCGGGGTCGTCGAGGGTGAGCACGACGATCCCGTCGGGGCGCCGATCCACACGCAGCTGTTCGGTCATGCCGGGAGGGTATTGGCGCCAGGGACGCCACGGGTGAACGCCCTAGTGAGAAAGCACACACTTACGCGATTTGGCAGGTCACCTATGCTCACGAGTGCACGCGCCGAACATCTGGCGTATATCGGTATGGACGCGTGACGTCTCTCACGCAGAATGAAAGACGTGCCACCCCCACACGGATGCGCGAACGAGCAGGTAGGCGAATGAGCGATCTTCCCCGTCGCGCCGTGACGCGGACCGCCAAACTGGCGTCTCTTCCGATCGGCTTCGCTGGGCGTACGGCCCTCGGCGTTGGCAAGCGCACCTTCGGCAAGTCCGCCGAGCTGGTCGCGTTGGAGATCCAGCAGCGTACGGCCGATCAGCTGTTCAAGGTACTCGGCGAGCTCAAGGGCGGGGCGATGAAGCTCGGCCAGATGCTGTCGATCTTCGAGGCCGCCCTTCCACCGGAGCTCGCGGGCCCGTACCGCGCGACGCTCACCCGGCTCCAGGAGGCGGCTCCCCCGCTGCCCGCCCGTACGGTGCACCGGGTCCTGTCCGAGGGGCTCGGCGAGGACTGGCAGTCGCTGTTCGCCGAGTTCGACGACCGGCCGGCCGCGGCGGCCTCCATCGGCCAGGTGCACAAGGCGGTCTGGCACGACGGCCGTACGGTCGCGGTCAAGGTGCAGTACCCCGGCGCGGGCAAGGCGCTGCTGAGCGACTTCAACCAGCTCGCCCGGCTGGGCCGGCTGTTCGCGGTGCTGATGCCGGGGCTGGACATGAAGGCGATGCTCGCCGAGGTCAAGGAGCGCGTCAGCGAGGAACTCGACTACACGGTCGAGGCCGAGTCGCAGCAGATCTTCGCCGAGGCGTACACGGACGACCCCGACATCTACGTCCCCGGCGTCGTCGCGCAGTCGGGCCACGTGCTCGTCACCGAGTGGATGGACGGCACTCCGCTGTCGGCGATCATCGCGGACGGCACCCAGGAGCAGCGCGACCACGCAGGCCTGTTGTACTGCCGTTTTCTGTTCTCGGGCCCGGCGCGCTGCGGTCTGCTGCACGCCGACCCGCACCCGGGGAACTTCCGGCTGCTCGAGGACGGGCGCCTGGGCGTACTCGACTTCGGCGCCGTCGACCGGCTGCCGGGCGGGTTCCACCGGCGCATCGGCGTGCTCATGCGGATCGGCACGCTCCTCGACATCGACCAGATCGTGAAGGCGCTGCGCGAGGAGGACTTCATCCGCGAGGGCGTCGAGATCGACGCGGAGTCGCTGCGGTCGTTCATCGTCCCGATCGCCGAGCCACTGATCGAGGACACGTTCAAGTTCAGCCGCGAGTGGCTGCGGCAGGAGTTCGCACGCGTGACGGACCTGCGGCCGACGAACGTCGTGCGCCAGCTCAACCTGCCGCCGTCGTACGTGCTGATCCACCGCGTGGTCGCGGCCGGCACGGGCGTGCTGTGCCAGCTCGAGGCGGAGGGCCCGTTCCGCGGCGAGGCCCTGCGCTGGGTGCCGGGCTTCGCCGACGACGTCGAGGACTACGAGGACGTCGAGGAGTTCGACGAGGAAGAGGACGTCGACGAGGAACAGGTCGCCGGCTGACCCTGCGGGCCTGGCCGCGTCACGACGCGTCCTCCGGCCGAAGCGCCCGGGCGACGACGCGTCCTCCGGCCGGAGCACCCCGAGCGACCGTCGCGATGGCCGGAAGCGGCACCGCCCGCTACCAGTAGGCCGGGTCGAGCCGTCCCTCGATCGAACGGATGTTGTCGCGGCTGCACCGGTCGCACAGGTGCTGCAGGCCCCGCTCGGTGACGTCGGTGGTCCAGCCGAGCGGTGACTCGGCGGTGGTTCCGCAGGACGTGCAGCTGACCATGCCGGTCGCCCCCTCTTCGTCGGCCAAGGCCTGTTCAAAGTCCCGTTGTCACCGGACCGGCCCCTGTTCCAAGCATCACCGATCGGCCGCCCCGGCGGAAGCGAAACGTGGTGACGTTGGCGAACGTCTTGCCTCCGCCAGGACTTTCGGGCCCCGGGGGGCGGCGAGCGCACGATTTCGTCGTGGAGGCGGCCACACGGTGCCGTCCAAGATCGCACACGGACCCCGAAGAGACCGCCCGGAACGCCGAGGGACCCCCGGCCGTGATGGCGGATTCCAGGGGTCCTCGCAACACCTGATGGTCTATGTGGCTGTCAGTAGATCACGCAGGCGCTCGGCTG
>NZ_JBHLZP010000736.1:6366-6986 GCF_042429965.1 Actinoallomurus acaciae | reverse complement strand
GGCGCGGAGTACGAGAAGGCCGGTGCCGTGCCGTCGGCGTCGGAGGACGACCCGGAGGAGTGGAAGGTCATCCTCGACCTGCTCCACCGTACGGTCGACGGCTCCGGACGCTGGACGAAGACCGCCGAGCGCATCAAGGGCGTGACCGAGGAGACCACCACCGGTGTCCACCGCCTGTACGAGATGGCCAAGGCCGGCACGCTGGCGTTCCCGGCGCGGCGATCAACGTCAACGACTCGGTGACCAAGTCCAAGTTCGACAACAAGTACGGCTGCCGCCACAGCGTGATCGACGGCCTCAACCGCGCCACCGACGTGCTCATCGGCGGCAAGGTCGCGGTCGTGTGCGGCTACGGCGACGTCGGCAAGGGCTGCGCGGACGCGCTGCGCGGCCAGGGCGCCCGTGTGATCGTCACCGAGATCGACCCGATCTGCGCGCTCCAGGCCGCGATGGACGGCTTCCAGGTCACCACGCTGGACGACGTCGTGGCGACCGCGGACATCTTCGTGACGACGACCGGCAACTTCAACATCATCACCGCCGACCACATGGCGCGGATGAAGCACCAGGCGATCGTCAGCAACATCGGCCACTTCGACAACGAGATCGACATGGCCGGC
>NZ_JBHLZP010000736.1:3196-6338 GCF_042429965.1 Actinoallomurus acaciae | reverse complement strand
AGGAGGAGGTCAAGCCGCAGGTCCACACCTGGACCTTCGAGGACGGCCACAACATCATCGTGCTGGCCGAGGGCCGCCTGATGAACCTGGGCTGCGCCACCGGCCACCCGTCGTTCGTGATGTCGAACTCCTTCACCAACCAGGTGATCGCCCAGATCGAGCTGTTCACCAAGACGGAGAACTACCCGATCGGCGTCTACACGCTGCCCAAGCACCTGGACGAGAAGGTGGCCCGCCTGCACCTCGACGCGCTCGGCGTCAGGCTGACCACGCTCACCAAGGAGCAGGCCGCCTACATCGGCGTCGACGTCGAGGGCCCGTACAAGCCGGACCACTACCGGTACTGATCGCGTTTTGGCGATGAAGGCAGATATCGCGGACCCCGGACTCGCCGAGTCCGGGGTCCGGCGTATCGAGTGGGCCGACCGTTCCATGCCGGTGCTGCGGCGCATCCGCGAGCGGTTCGCCGCCGAACGCCCGCTGGACGGCATGAAGGTCGCGGCGTGCATGCACGTCACCACCGAGACCGCGAACCTCATCCGCACCCTCCAGGCCGGCGGCGCCGAGGTCGCTCTCGCGGCGTCCAACCCGCTGTCGACGCAGGACGACACGGCCGCCGCGCTCGTGGAGGAGTACGGAGCGGCCGTCTTCGCCCGGCAGGGCGTCGACCGCGACGGCTACTACCGGCACATCCACCAGGCGCTCTCGATCGGGCCGGACCTGGTGCTGGACGACGGCTGCGACCTGGTCAACACGCTGCACACCGAGCGCCTCGACCTGGCCGGCGGCGTACGCGGAGGCTGTGAGGAGACCACGACCGGCGTCATCCGGCTGCACCAGATGGCCCGCGAGGAGGCCCTGCGCTTCCCGATGGTGGCGGTCAACGACACCGACACGAAGCACATGTTCGACAACCGGTACGGCACGGGCCAGTCCACCCTGGATGGCATCGTCCGGGCGACGAACACCCTGCTCGCCGGCAAGACGATCGTCATCGCGGGCTTCGGCTACTGCGGCCGCGGCCTGGCCGAACGCGCCCGCGGCATGGGCGGCCGGGTCGTCGTCACCGAGATCGACCCGGTCAAGGCGCTGGACGCGGCCCTGCAGGGCTACCGGGTGCAGCCGATGTCACGCGCCGCCGAGGACGGCGACGTGTTCATCACCGTCACCGGCAACACCGACGTGATCCGCGCCGAGCACTTCGCCCGTATGAAGGACGGCGCGATCCTCGCCAACTCCGGCCACTTCGACGTGGAGGTCGACGTACGGGCGCTCGCCGACCTGGCGGTCGAGGTCCGCCGGGAGGTACGCCCGCAGGCGGACGAGTACGTCCTGGCCGACGGGCGGCGCCTGGTGCTGCTCGCCGAGGGGCGGCTGGTGAACCTCGCGGCGGCCGAGGGGCACCCGGCCGCCGTGATGGACATGTCGTTCGCCGACCAGGCGCTGACGTGCGAGTGGCTGCTCACCCAGGACCTGACTCCAGGGGTGTACGAGGTGCCGGAGGCGATCGACACGGAGGTCGCCCGGCTCAAGCTGGCCTCGATGGACATCGAGATCGACGCCCTGACCCCGGACCAGGAGGTCTACCTGTCGTCCTGGCGGCGCGGCTCCTGAGACGCCGCTACGGCGTGGAGCCCGCCGGGACACGCGGTACGGCGGAGGCCGGGTCGTGCCCGGCGAACACCAGGCCGATGACGAATCCCGCGGTCTCCTCCAGCTGGCGGGCACGGTCCAGCGGCCCCAGCACGGCCGGCCTGCCGCCGACGGCGCGTACGAGCTCGCCGACGACGTCCAGCGCCGCCGGATCGTCGCCGCACATCGCCACGGTGACCGGAGTCTCGCCGTGATCCTGGGGCGTCGTCCACTGGACCGAGGGGAAGAGATGGAACGCCTTGACGACGTGCGCCCCCGGGGCGAGCCCGGCGATCCGCTCCGCCATCGATTCGCCGTGCCCGGTGAGCAGCGCGCCCACGCCGTGCTCGACCGGGTTCGTCGGGTCGATCAGCGGTGTGCCCGCCAGCGCGCCGCCGGAGGCGCCCGCCGCCTTCAGCATGTCCTCGGCGCCGTCCCATGACACGGCGAGCAGCACCGCGTCGCGCCCGGCGACCACCTCGGACGAGGCGGCCGCGCGTACGTTCGGGCCGAGCCGGTCCGCGAGCTCCCGCGCCTTGGCCGGTGATCGTCCGCCGACCACGACCTCGTGTCCCGCCCGGGCCCACCCTTCGGCCAGTGCCGCCGCCAGCGTCCCCGTTCCCAGGATTCCGATCCGCATCGTCGTTTCCCTTCTGTGCTGATCGTCAGGCGGCCACGGTAAGGAAGGCATCGCGCACCGATCGGTGCGTATCGCGTGCGCGATGATGGTGGGTGCCATGAGCGAATCCCACTGCGATGACCTGGTCGCCGACTGCCGCCTGCGGGCGGCCACCGAGCTGTTGGCCCACACGTGGGATCCCGTCGTCCTGGCGGCTCTCCAGACCGGGCCGCGCCGGCGCCGCGAGCTGCGCGCCGCGATCGGCGGCATCAGCGACAAGGTCATGACCGAGACGTTGCACCGCCTGTCCGCCAACGGCCTGATCGACCGCCGGACCTACGCCGAGGCGCCGCCTCGCGTCGAGTACGGCCTGACCGCCCTGGGGCGAAGCCTGGTCGACGGCCCGATGAGGGCGCTCGGGGACTGGATGACCGAGCACGGCGACGAGCTCCTCGACGCCCAGGAACGCTCCGGGGCCCTAGATTGGAGCCATGCCGCGCGGGACGTACGTTCATGACTCGCAGGTCGAGGAAAAATTCTCCTGTGCTCCGGACGGAGGAGGCTGGCGCTATACCGCCGAGCGGTCCGACGGCGGCACCGTCGAGCTCGTCGCCGACGGGCGCTGGCGGCCGGCCCGGCTGCAGGTGACCTCCGGCGAGCACCTGCTGCGCGGTGGCGCGGCAGGGGCCGAGCTGCTGTGGGTCACCGGAGGGCGGGAGGGGTCCGCCCGCGCGACCGGGTTCGTCGGTGACTCTCCGGGGCTGCTGGTCGCCGTCGCACGCTCGCTCGGCCTGGCCGAGGGCGAGCGGGCCGACGTGCGCCTCCTGATGGTCACCGAGCCCGCGCTGGCCGTCCGTACGGTGCCGCAGCGCTGGGCGCTCACCGAGGTCA
>NZ_JBHLZP010000736.1:0-3188 GCF_042429965.1 Actinoallomurus acaciae | reverse complement strand
CGAGGCCGAGGAGAGCCGGCTGCCGGTCGAACGCTATGAGATCACCGATCTGGAGACCGGGGAGATCTCGGAGTGCTACTTCGCCGGCGACGTCCTCGTGGCCGCCTCCGGGATCGAGCTGACCGGCCTGGACGACCCGCCGAACTTCACCTGATCGGTCACCGCCCCGGCGGCAGGAACCGGGGCGCCGAGCCGGGGGCCACGCCGAGCCACTCGGGACCCGGCACCGGACCCGGGCCGTACGAGGGCGGCGGTGGCGGGGGTCCGCCCACCGGGATCGCCTGGGGCATCGGCGCGACCGGAATCCCGCGGCGGCTGATCGCCTCGCGCCGGGCGGCGCGCTCGGCCAGCCGCATCTCCTCCCGGTACCGGCGTTCGGCCAGGACGGCCGACAGGTAGATCTCCGGCCGGAAGCCCGGAGGCGGCGGCGGGCTGACGTAACGCAGGACGTCCGCCATGAGCCGGTCGCCCATCGCGTCGCGGACACGGGGCGCCAGCTCCCAGAAGCGTGTGAGGTACTGCCGGGCGGCCAGCGCCACGTTGTCCGGCAGCATGGCGAGCTCCAGCGACCGGCCCCACGGCGCGAGCGGCGGCGGCATCACCGCGACCGGTCCGAGGAAGACGTTGACCGGCACCCGGTCCTGGATGACGATCGTGCCCGCGAACAGGTCGCCGAGCCGCTTGCCGCGCTGGTTGAGCAGCGACGTGATGAGCGCGGGCGAGCCGAGCAGCGCCCAGATCTCCAGGAACCCGGCCAGCGCGCGCACGAAGGCCTGCCGGAACCGCTCAGGGCCGCCGTCGTCGCTGACGACCCGCAGCCCGACCGCGAGCTTGCCCAGAGTGCGGCCGCGCGTCAGCGTCTCTGTGATCGTCGGGTAGCCCACGAACACGGCCACCATGAACACGATCGACAGCCCCACCGTCACGGCCGAGTCGAGCACCGCCGCCGACAGGCCGACGAAGATGAAGCAGATGTAGAGAATGAAGATCTGCAACAGCATGTCGACGAACAGCGCCAGGGCGCGGCTGGCCAGCCGCGCGACCCGGATGTCGAGTGCGACGGCCTCGCCGGTCACCAGTTCGATCGGCACGCGCCCTCCCGTCGAGAGTCTCTGAGAGACTGGCGAGGATTCCCCAAGAGTCTTTGAGAGTAGTGTGCCCGTTCGTGGACGTCGATGCCTTCGTGGCCGCGCACAACGCCGAGTGGCGGCGCCTGGAGCAACTGGTCAACCGGGGGGCGCGGAAGCTGAGCGGCCCGGAGATCGACGAGCTGGTCGAGCTGTACCAGCGGGCCGCGACCCACCTGTCCGTCGTACGCTCCAGCTCGCCGGAGCCCGCGCTCGTCGGCCGCCTGTCGTCTCTGGTGGCCCGGGGCCGCGCGGCGGTGACCGGGGCGCACGCGCCGATGTGGCGCGACGTCGCGCGCTTCCTCACCGTCTCCTTCCCGGCCACCGCGTACCGGATGCGGTGGTGGTGGCTCGGTTCGGCGGTCATCTCCAACCTGGTGTCGGTGGTGATCGCCATCTGGGTGGCCCGCAACCCCGAGGTGCAGTCGTCACTGCTGTCGCCGACGCAGATCCGCCAGCTCGTCGACCACGACTTCGCGAACTACTACACCGACCACGCGGCGGGCGCGTTCGCCTTCCAGGTCTGGGTGAACAACGTGTGGGTCTCGGCCCAGGCACTGATCTTCGGCATCCTGCTCGGCATTCCGACGATCTTCGCGCTGTGGGGCAACCAGCTGAACCTCGGCGTCTCCGCCGGCCTGATGTTCGCCCACGGCAAGGGCGCGATCTTCTTCGGCCTGATCCTGCCGCACGGCATGCTGGAACTCACGGCCGTGTACCTCGCCGCGGCGGCGGGTCTGCGCCTCGGCTGGACGATCATCGACCCGGGCCACCGACGCCGCAGCCACGCCCTGGCCGAGGAGGGCCGCGCGGCGATGAGCATCGCCTTGGGCCTCGTCATCGTGCTGGCGGTGTCGGGCGCGATCGAGGGCTTCGTGACGGGTCACGTGAACACGACATGGCTGCGCATCGCCATCGGCGTGATCGCGGAGGCCGCCTTCCTGACGTACGTGATCGTGTTCGGCCGCCGCGCGACGCGCGAGGGAGACATCGGCGACATGGAGTCCGTCCCCGACACCGCCCCGGTCGCCGCCTGACCGTCGCGGGACGGGGTGCCGCTCTCAGGCGGCGGCGCTCTGAGAAGACCCGTCAGAGGCGGCCGGCGGCCTTCAGGGACAGGTACGCGTCGGCCAGGGCCGGGGCGATCTCCTCCGGCGGGGCGTCGACGACCTCCACGCCGTACTTGCGGAGCTCCGCCGTCACACGGCTGCGGTCGGCGCGGGCGCGTTCGGCGGCGGCCGCGTCGTACACCGCGCTCGCGTCGCCGCGGGCCGCGGCCATCTCGCTCACCCGCGGGTCGCTCACCGCGGCGACCATCACCAGGTGCTTGGCGGTGAGCTGGGGCAGCAGCGGCAGCAGACCCTCCTCCATCGCCGCGGCGTTGAGGTCGGTCAGCAGCACCACGAGGCAGCGCTGCCGTACGCGGGCCAGCAGCGTCGAGACCATGCCCGCCGCGTCCGCCTCGATGAGTTCCGGCTCCAGCGGCGCCATGGCGCGGACCATCGCGGGCAGCAGGTTGGTGCGCGTGCTGCCCTCCACGCGGGCGCGGACCTGCCGGTCGTAGGCCAGCAGGTCCACCCGGTCGCCCGCCCGCGAGGCCAGGGCGCCGAGCAGCAGGGCGGCGTCCATCGAGCAGTCGAGCCGCGGGATGTCGCCGACCCGGCCCGCGGCCGTACGGTCCGTGTCCAGGACCAGGTAGATGCGGCGGTCGCGTTCGGGGCGCCAGGTACGGACCACGACGTCGCTCCGCCGCGCCGTCGCCCGCCAGTCGATGGACCGTACGTCGTCGCCGTCCACGTACTCCCGTAGCGAGTCGAACTCCGTGCCCTGGCCGCGGATGAGCGCCACGTGCTGGCCGGTCAGCTCCCGCAGGCGGGAGAGCTTGGCCGGCAGGTGCCGTCGCGAGGGGAAGGCCGGCAGGACGCGTACGGACCAGGGCGCCCGGCGGGAGAGCTGGCGGGCGGCCAGCCGCAGCGGCCCGTACGACCGGACCGTCACCGAGACGGCCCGGCGGTCGCCCCGGCGCGTGGGGACGAGGCGCATGTCGAGGCGGCGGCGCTC
>NZ_JBHLZP010000735.1:0-3194 GCF_042429965.1 Actinoallomurus acaciae | reverse complement strand
GTCCTCCCTGCTGGCCCGGCACCGTACGCCCGGCCACCTGCTGGAGTTCGCGTGGTTCCTCACGTGGGCCGGCGACCAGGTACCCGGCGTCGCCGACGTCGTGCCGGACCCCGGCTGGCCGGCCCGTACGGCGCTGGCGGCGCTCGACCTCGGCTGGGACCGGCGCGACGGCGGCCTGCTGCGGTACGTCGACGCCGAGGGCGGCGCGCCACGGGGCGACCTGCTCGGCGACCCGTACGAGGAGCTGGTCGTGCGGACGTGGGACACCAAGCTGTGGTGGCCGCACGCCGAGGCGCTGTACGCCACGGCGCTGCTCGCCGAGCGGCACGGCGACGACCGGCTCGGGGAATGGCACGACCGCGTCCGCGACTACACGTTCCGTACCTTCCCGGAGGGGCCCGGCCGTGAGTGGACGCAGATCCGCGCCCGCGACGGCACCCCGCTGGACGAGGTCGTGGCCCTGCCGGTGAAGGATCCCTTCCACATCGCGCGGGCCCTGCTGCTGTTGGCCGAACTGGGGGAGAACACGAAATCCGATGCCCGACACCACCTATGAACCCGTCGTCCGCCGCCTGCCCGACGCCGAGGCACTGGGCCGCGCGGCAGGCCAGGACATCGCCGACGCGCTCGTCCGCCTCCTGGCGGACCGGCCGGAGGCCAGGGTGATCTTCGCCTCGGCGCCGAGCCAGGAGGCGGCCCTGCGGACGCTGGCCGCCCGGCCGGACATCGACTGGAAGCGGGTCACGGCCTTCCACATGGACGAGTACCTGGGGCTGGCCGCCGACGACCCGCGGCGCTTCGGGAACTGGCTGCGTACCGCGCTGCTGGACCGGGTCCCGATCGGGGCCGCCCATCTGATCGACCCGGGCGACGACCCGCACGAGGCGGCGGAGCGGTACGCCGGGCTGCTGTCCGAGGCGCCGATCGACATCGTCTGCTGCGGCATCGGCGTCAACGGGCACCTGGCGTTCAACGACCCGCCCGCCGACCTGCACGACCCCGCGCTGGTGAAGATCGTCGAGCTGGACGAGGTCTGCCGCCGCCAGCAGGTCGACGACGGGTCCTTCGCGACGCCGGACGAGGTGCCGCGGCGGGCCGTCACGCTGACCGTGCCGGCGTTGCTGTCCGCCGCCCAGGTGTTCTGCATGGTGCCGGGCGCCCAGAAGCGGCCGGCGGTCACCCGCGCCCTGTACGGCCCGATCGACGGCCGGCTGCCGGCGAGCGCACTGCGCACCCATCCCCGCTGCACCATCTACGTCGACAAGGAGTCCGCACCCGATGCCCGCTGATCCGACCCTGACGTATCTGCGCGAGGTCACCACGCTGCTCGAACGCATCCACGAGGAGGAGTCGGGCGCGATCCTGCGGGCCGCCGAGCGGGTCGCCGAGCAGGTACGGGCCGACCGCCTGGTGCACATCTTCGGCCCCGGCGGCCATTCGAACCTCGCCGCGCAGGAGGTCTTCTTCCGCGCCGGCGGGCTGATGCACGTCTCGGCCATCCTGGACGAGGGCACGCTGCTGTCCAACGGGGCGCTGCGGTCGATGGCCATCGAGCGCACCCCGGGGTACGGACGGGTCGTGATCGCCGACGCGGGGCTGACCCCGGACGACCTGTTGATCCTCGTCAACGCCTACGGCATCAACGCCGCACTCATCGACGCGGCGCTGGAGGCGAGGGACCGGGGTGCGACGCTGATCGGCGTCAGCTCGCGCGAGCACGCCGAGCGGACCGACCCGGGCCACCCCGCGCGCCACCCGACCAAGGCGAACCTGCACGACCTGGTGGACATCGCGATCGACACGAAGGTGCCGATCGGCGACGCGCTGATCACGATGGACGGTGTCGCCGAGCCGCTCGCGGCGGTGTCGACGTTCGCCAACGCGTACGCGCTCAACGCCCTGGTCCTGCGCACCGTTCAGCGCCTGGTCGAGTCCGGAGTGGAGCCGCCGGTGTGGCGCAGCGGCAACGCACCGGGCGGCGACGAGGCGAACGCGCGGTTCCTGGACGCCTTCCGCTCTCGGGTGCGGAAGCTGTGAGAGGCGGGCGGCCCCTGCGGCTCACCGGCCGGGACCCGGCGACCGGGCGTACGCTGCGGGTCCTCGTCGAGGACGGGCGGATCGCCGAGGTCCGCGCCACGGACGAACCGGCCGAACTCTGGCTCGCGCCCGGCCTCGTCGACCTCCAGGTCAACGGGTTCGCCGGACACGACGTCAACGCCGCCGACGTGGACGAGACGGTCGTGACGGAGCTGGTGCACGCCGTGTGGCGCGCCGGAGTCACGACCGTGGTGCCGACGATCGTGACCGCGCCCGAGGAGGGCATCCGTACCGCGCTGTCCGCCATCGCGCGGGCCCGCGCCGCCGACCCGCTCGTCGCCCACACGATCCCGTACGCCCACGTGGAGGGACCGTTCATCTCGGCCGAGGACGGTCCGCGGGGCGTGCACGACCCGCGGTACATCCGGCGCGCCGACCTGGACGAGTTGCGTCGCTGGGGCGACCTCGTCGGGATGCTGACGGTCTCCCCGCACGACGACGCGGCGATCGACCTCATCGCCGCGGCCGTCCGCCTCGGCGTGCGCTGCGCGATCGGGCACACGCACGCCGATCCCGCCCAGATCACCCGCGCCGTCGACGCCGGGGCCGAGCTCTCGACCCACCTCGGCAACGGAGCGCACGCCATGCTTCCCCGCCACCCCAACCAGCTGTGGACCCAGCTCGCCGACGACCGGCTGTACGCGGGGTTCATCGCGGACGGCCACCACCTTCCGGCCGACACCTTCCGGGCCATGCTCCGGGCCAAGGGGATCGAACGCTCCCACCTGGTCTCGGACACGACCGCGCTCGGCGGAATGCCTCCGGGGCGCTACCGGACCGCGGTCGGCGGCGAGGTCGAGCTGTCCGAGGACGGCCGGCTGTCCTATGTCGGCACTCCCTACCTGGCCGGCGCGTCGCGGTCGCTGGCGGACGGGGTGGCCACCGCGATCTCCATGGGCGACCTCACCCTGTCCACCGCGCTGCGACTGGCCTCGGCCAACCCGGGCCGGTTCACGGGCGGCCGCGGCGTCCTGCGGCCCGGAGCGCCCGCCGACCTGATCACGTTCGCCTGGCGGCCGGGGGATGACGGCATGACCGAGGCTCTGGAACTCCCCGCGCTGGGCGATGAGGCCGCATACCGGCAGGCGGTCGCCGAG
>NZ_JBHLZP010000734.1:0-3200 GCF_042429965.1 Actinoallomurus acaciae | reverse complement strand
CCGAACACCCCGCCGCGCGCAACCGCGAGATCCTCGGCTCGGCCGGCGTGGACGTGCTGGTGGCCGACGACGCGCTCCCGGCCGGCGCGACGAGCCGGCGCGAGGGCCTCGGCGTCGGCACGGTGCTGGTGCTGACCGACGCCGACGTGCTGGACGCCGCGCCGGAGGGGCGGCTCTCCCCGTACGCGGCGGACCCCGATGACGTGGCGTACCTGCTGTTCACCTCCGGCACGACGGGACGCCCCAAGGGGGTGCCCATCCGGCATCGGAACGTACTCCCGTTCCTCCGGCGCAACATCGCCCGGTACCGGGTCGGCCCGGACTGCCGGATGTCGCACACCTTCGACCTGTCCTTTGACCTGTCGGTGTTCGACCTGTTCGTCACCTGGGGCGGCGGCGCCACGCTTGTCGTGCCGGACCGGGCGGAGCTCTTCGGGCCCGTCGACTACCTGACTCGCCGACGGCTCACTCACTGGTTCTCCGTGCCGTCGGCGGTGTCGGTGAGCGCCGGGCTCGGCAACCTGCCCACGGGGCGCGACCACTCCCTGCGCCACAGCGTGTTCTGCGGAGAGCAGCTCGACTACGACCAGGCGGCCGCGTGGCGTGCGGTGGCGCCCGGGACCGTCATCGACAACCTCTACGGCCCCACCGAGCTCACCTTGGCGTGCGCCGAGTATCGGCTGCCGGTGGATCCGCGGCGCTGGCCGCGGACCTCCAACGGCACGGTGCCCATCGGGGAGGTCTACGACGACCTGGAGTATCTGATCACCGAGGCGGGCGAGCTGTGCGTCCGCGGCGCGCAGCGGTTCGACGGCTATCTGGATCCGCGCGACGACGCCGGCCGGTTTCTGGGCCACGACGGCACCGGGCCGCCGTCCCGTGCGCACTTCTACCGTACGGGGGACCGGGTTCGCCGAGAGGCCGGGCGCCTGGTCCACGTGGGACGGCTGGACGACCAGGTCAAGATCCGGGGCTACCGGGTCGAGCCCAGCGAGGTGGAGGCCGGCCTGCGGCGCGTGCCCGGGGTGCGGCGGGCCGTCGTCGTCACGGCCGGGCGGGCCGGGGCGACCGAGCTGATCGGCTGTTACACCGGGACGCCGGTGCCCCGGCCGGAGCTGCTGAGGGCGCTGCGCGACCGGCTGCCGATCCACATGGTGCCGCGGCGGTTCGTGCACCTGGCGGCGCTGCCGCTGGGCGCCAACGGGAAAGTGGACCGCGCCGCGATCCGTGATCTGGCCATGGAGGGCGCCGATGTCACGTAAGCCGGTCTCACCGCGGGGAATGGACTTCAGCCTGTTCTACTTCGCCAGCGACAGCCGCGAACTCGACGGGAGCCGCTACCGGCTGCTGCTGGACGGGGCGCGGTTCGCCGACGCGAACGGTTTCGCCGCGGTCTGGACCCCGGAACGCCACTTCCACCCCTTCGGTGGGCTGTATCCGAACCCTTCGGTGACCGGCGCCGCGGTGGCGGCCGTCACCGAGAACGTACGGTTGCGGGCCGGGAGCGTGGTGGCACCGCTCCACCATCCGCTGCGGATCGCCGAAGAATGGTCCGTGGTCGACAACCTGTCCGGCGGCCGGGCGGGGATCTCCTTCGCCTCGGGCTGGCACGCTTCGGACTTCGCGCTCCGGCCGGAGGACTACCGCGACCGGCGCCGCGTCATGGTGGAGCGGGCGGAGCAGGTCCGGCGGCTGTGGCGGGGTGAGGCGCTGGCGGTACGGGACGGGACCGGCGCCGAACAGCGGGTGCGGATCCACCCCTCGCCCATCCAATCCGAGCTGCCGACCTGGATCACCAGCGCCGGCGGGGTGGAGACCTTCCGGGCGGCCGGGCGGATGGGAGCGGGCGTGCTCACCCATCTGCTGGGCCAGGACATCGGCGACCTGGCCGTCAAGATCCGCGAGTACCGCCGGGCGAGCACCGGGCCGGGCCACGTGGCACTGATGGTCCACGCCTTCCTGGGGGACGACGCGGAGGAGGTCAGGGAGCTGGTCCGGGAACCGCTCACCGCCTATCTGCGAAGCTCCCTCGGGCTCCTCGCCGGTTCCGGGCTCGACGGCCGCCGCCGGATCGACCCGGCCGCGCTCCATCCCGGCGACGTCGACTTCATGGTCCGGCGCGCCTTCGACCGCTACGTCGACGACGGCGGCCTGTTCGGCACGCCGGACCGGGCCCTCCGCGTGGTCGAGCGGCTCCGGGCGATCGGCGTGGACGAGGTGGCCTGCCTGATCGACTTCGGCCTGCCCACCTCGACCGTGCTGGCCGGCCTCGACCATCTCGGCCGGTTGCGCGAGCTCGCCCGGCCGGTGGGAGTTCACCCATGACCGAGCGGACTCCGCGCCCCGGCCGGGAGGCCGGAGGGCACCTGACGGGATTCGACGCCGCGGCCGACCGGCTCCGCGTCCCCGGCATGGGGACCGAGGCGGTCGCCCCTCTCCTGGCCGACCTGGTCCGGCTGACCCGGCCGCGCCGGGTGCTGGAGGTCGGGATGGGATACACCACGGCGTTCCTGGCGGCGGCCCTGAGGGAGACCGAGGACCGGGCACGCGAGGAGGCCGTCGCGCTGGCGGCCAAGACCCGGTCCCACCTCGCCTCCGGGTCGCCGCTCGACGACGCCTGGCTCACGGCCGAACCGCCGCTCGCCGCGCCGGCGAGCCACCTGGAGCCCTACCGGCCCGAGCTCGTCGCGGTGGACGACCTGTCGAACGCCGCCTCCTCCGCCCGGCGGGTCGGGGACGTCCTGGCCGACCTCGGCCTCGCGGACCGGGTCACCATCGTCGACGCCACTCTCCGGGAGTGCCGCGACCGGCTGCCGCCGGGCTTCGCACCGATCGACCTGGCGTGGGTGGACGCGTGGGACTGCCTCTACTTCATCGACCACTTCCTCGACCTGATCAACCCCGACGGTGGCCTGCTGGTCCTCCACTACCTGATGACCTATCCGGAGGGCGAGGCGATCCTGCGCTACCTGGCCGGCCTCCAGCGGGCGCGCCCGGGCGAACTGGAGATCCTCAACCTCCTGGAGCCGCACAAGCTGGCCCAGAACAGCGTCACGGTGGTGCGGCGCGCGGGCGGCCGGCGTCCCGCCCACACCGGCGCCGGCGGCCGGGTCCGTTACGACGGCGGGTTGCACGCGGCCGCCGTCGCCCAGATGGAGCAGACCCCGGCGGAGTGAGCGGGCGGGCGCGGGCTGCGTACG
>NZ_JBHLZP010000733.1:0-3207 GCF_042429965.1 Actinoallomurus acaciae | reverse complement strand
GCCGATCAGCGCGCCGTCGGCGAGGGCGCGCCAGACCGAGGCGGCGTCCGCGTCGGCGGGCAGCCGCTCGGCCGCCTCGGACGCCGCCAGGACGGTCAGGTGGAGGTTGGTGCCGGTGTCCCCGTCGGGCACCGGGAAGACGTTGAGGGCGTCGATCTCCGCCCGGGTGCGGTCCAGGGCGTCCGCCGCGAGGCGGCTCCACCGCCGTACGCCCGCGGCGTCGAGAAGGTCTCCCACGCCACCTCCCGTGATCGTCCGGTGAGCCTGCGCCCGGCCGCGTGACGGCCAAGATCCCCCTAGACTTATCGGACTCCGGGCGGCTTCGGTAACCCGGCGATTCGCACGCCGGGGTGGGGTCGGCTATCCTCTACCGAAGGTCCGGTCCGGGCCTCTCTTTGACGAGCGCCCGATCCCGGGCCCTTCCACTCGAACCTTTTGGAGCGCATCCATGGCTTCCGTCTGCGACGTCTGCGGCAAGGGGCCGGGGTTCGGCATGCGCGTCTCTCACTCGCACCGCCGCACCCCTCGCCGCTGGAACCCGAACATCCAGCGAGTGCGTGCGGTCGTCGGCCGCACCACCAAGCGCATCAACGTCTGCACGTCCTGCATCAAGGCGGGCAAGGTCGTCCGTCCCGTGGCGCGCTGACACCACGTTCCGCCGGCGCCTGACGGCGCCATCACGGACTCTGCCTCTCACCGGACAACGCCGAACGGCCGACCCGCACAGGGCCGGCCGTTCGGCGTTGTCCGGGCTCTCACGCGCCACCGGCGCCCGGCGGCCGGATCGGTGATTCCGCTCGTACGGGGCAGGATGGGACCGTGAGAGTGGTGGCGATCTCGGACACCCACGCGCCCCGGCGGTGGCGTGGATGTCCGCCCGCGGTGGCCGGGCACCTGCGGGGTGCGGACCTGATCCTGCACGCGGGCGACGTGTGCGTTCCCTCGGTGCTCGACGAGCTGTCCGCGTACGCCCCGGTGAAGGCCGTGCTGGGCAACAACGACGGTCCGGAGGTCGCCGCCTGGGGTGCGCCGGAGACGCTGGAGTTCGACCTCGACGGACTGCCGGCGGCGATGATCCACGACAGCGGCCCGGCCTCGCGGCGCACCGCGCGGATGCGCCGCCGTTTCCCCGGCGCGGCGCTGGTCGTCTTCGGCCATTCCCACATCCCGCTGGACGAGACCGGCGACGGCGTCCGCATCTTCAACCCCGGCTCCCCCACCGACCGCCGCCGTCAGCCGCACGGCACGATCGGCCTGCTCCACGTCGAGAACGGCCGTCTCCTCACGGCCGAGATCGTGCCGGTGACCTGACGCGCGGCCCCGGCCTCAGGGCCGCTGGAGCCAGCCGTGGTCGACGGGGCCGATGCCGGCGCCGAGCGGGAAGCCGTGCTCGATCGCCCCGGTGACGTAGTCCTTGGCCCGCCCCACCGCGCTCACCACGTCGTGGCCGAGCGCGAGGTGGGAGGCGATGGCCGAGGCGAGCGTGCAGCCGGTGCCGTGCGTGTGCCGGTTGTCGTGCCGCTCCGCCGCGAACCGGTATTCGCGCGTGCCGTCGAACAGCAGGTCCACCGGCTCTCCGGGCAGGTGGCCGCCCTTGATCAGCGCCCACCGCGGCCCGAGCGCGCGTACGGCCTCGGCCGCCTCGCGCAGCCCGCTCTCGTCGACGACCTTGACGCCGGTGAGCTGCTCGACCTCCCAGAGGTTCGGCGTGACGACCGTCGCGAGCGGGAGAAGCTCCGTGCGGACCGCGCCCAGCGCGTCCGGGGCGAGGAGTGCGTCACCGTGTTTGGAGACGCCCACGGGGTCGACGACGACCGGTACGGACACCTCCGCCAGCGCGGCGGCCACCGTCTCGACCAGAACGGCCGAGGCGAGCATCCCGGTCTTCACCGCCTGGGCGCCGATGTCGGAGAGCACCGAGTCGAGCTGGGCGCGTACGGCCTCCGGCGGGAGCTCCCAGTAGCCCTGGACGCCGAGGGAGTTCTGGGCGGTGACCGCCGCGATGACGCTCATGCCGTGCACGCCGAGGGCGAGCATCGTCTTGAGGTCGGCCTGGATGCCCGCTCCGCCGCCCGAGTCGGATCCGGCGATCGTCAGCACGCGAGGAGGAGTCATGGGCCAAGCGTACGGCCGTCAGCAGGAGCTTCCGTTGAACGAGCAGCCGGACGGCCGCGCGGCGGTCCCGCTGGCGACGAAGGACACCTTGATCGACTTTCCGGGCGCGATGTAGGGGTGGCCGGCCGGGTTGTCCGCGACGAGCGTGGTGCCCCGGCGGACCACCTTCACGTCCCACGCGGACAGGATCTGGGCCCGCGGGTAGCGCAGGATGAGCGTCCAGCCCCGCACCGAGGTGTTCGCGTGGTTGGTGATCGTCACCTGGCCGTGGAACCCGCCGGCGCCGGTCGAGAGGGTGCGGTAGGCGACGCTGATCGTCTTGCGCCCGCTCCCCCGGCTCGCCCGCGGGCTGCCGCTCATGCGCGGAAGGAGCGAGGAGTCGCCGTCACGCGCCGTGCGGCGGCTGCGGTCCAGAGGTGAGGCCGAGTCGCTGACCTTCGGCTTCGCCGGTTTGCCGCTCGGTGGCGGCGGCCCGCCGGCGAAGTTCAGTGAGATCTGCTGGGTGCTGAGCGCGGATACGATCGCACCGATCGCCACGACGCCGGAGACCGCCGGCAGGAGCGGCACCTTGCCGACCCTCCCGTGCCGGTGAGGGCCGTCCTCCTCAGGAACGCCGTCTTCCACGTCTTTGGTGTGTCGTCCCATCCCGTCCCTCTCCGGTCTCGGGATGTATACCAAAAGCACACCAGTCATGCCTACCAGACGAGGGGCGTCAACAGGGAGAACTGTTCCATCTGGTTAGTGAAAGTGGTCCCATCCGCCGACCCCGTACGGCCGTCCGTCCACCGTCACACCCGCAGGTCCGGCGACCGCACGCCCGATGACCTGCCATTCCGCGGGCAGCTCCGCCTCCTGCGGAAACGTCGCCGCGAAAGCGTGATCTTCACCACCGGTCAGCGCCAGCCGCAGCGCGTCCGGCACCGGCGGACCGGGCACGGCGTCGGCGGCGAGCTCGATCCGGACGCCGCTCGCGTCGGCGATGTGCCCGAGGTCCTGGACGAGGCCGTCGCTGACGTCGAGCATCGCCGTGGCCCCGAGCTGCAAGGCGCGCAAGGCCGCGGCGTACGGGGGGCGCGGACGGCGGTGGGCGCC
>NZ_JBHLZP010000732.1:0-5676 GCF_042429965.1 Actinoallomurus acaciae | reverse complement strand
GGTGCTGGCCCTCGGCCGGACCGCCGAGCCCGCCGGTGCGTCCGTCCGGACCGCCGTCGCCGACGTGACCGACCGGGACGCCCTCACCCGGGCCGTCGCGGAGGCCGAGCACGGCTGGGGCGCACGGCTGGACGGGGTGTTCCACCTCGCGGGCCGGTACGGCGAGCGGCCCCTGGACCGCTGTGACCCCGCCCATCTGGAGGAGATCCTCGCGGCCAAGGTCGACGGCGCGCGGAACCTGCACGACCTGCTGCGCGACCGGCCCGGCACGCTGTTCGTCTCCTTCTCCTCCGTCAACGGGCTGTTCGGCGGCGCGTCGGTGGGCGCGTACGCCGCCGCGAACGCCTACCTCGACGCGCTCGCGGCCGGTCTGGTCGTGCGCGGCCTCGACGCGTACAGCCTGGCGTGGAGCATGTGGGAGGAGACCGGTATGAGCGCCGGGCATCCCCTCACGGCGCTCACGGAGAGTCGCGGCTACCGCGTGCTGCCGCCGGAGGAGGCGCTGCGCTCGCTCCGCGTCGCGCTGGGCCGGGACGCGCCGCACCAGCTCATCGGGCTCGACCCGGCCCGTCCATGGATCGCCTCGCACCTGACCGAGGTGCACCCGCTGCGGCGCCTGGTCGCCTACACCGACTCAGGCTCCGGCACCGCGTCCGCGGCGGACGCGCGGGACCGGTACGGCACGCCGCTCGGGCACCGCGTCGTACGCCTCGACGCCCTGCCACGGGTGCCCGGGACCGGCGCGGTGGACCGGACACGTCTCGCCGGTGTGACGCCGGACCGGGCCGGTGAGCCGCGTCCCGGCTTGGAGACCGTCATCGCCGCGACCTGGGCCGAGGTGCTCGGAGTGGCCGCCGTCGGGCCCGAGGACGACTTCTTCGACCTGGGCGGAGGGTCCCTTCAGGCGACTCGCGTGCACGGCCTGCTCGAGGAGCGCCTCGGCCGCGAGCTGTCCATGGTGGAGCTCTTCCGCCGCCCGACCGTACGCTCCCTCGCCGGAGCCCTTGAACCGGACCGGAAACCCGCCGTGACCGGCACGCGCGGGCGGTCCCGCGCGGAGCGGCGCCGCACCGCACGAAGACGTCCGCGCACCGGCTGAACTCACGCGCAGGGCTCCAGTAAAAGAGCCTGAAGCGCAATTCACAACACACTGTCACAAAGGCTCTTGTTAGGTAAGGCTAACCTAAGTTAGCCTCCCGCTAGGTCATCGGACACCTGACCCGGAGGAGTTGCCATGGTCACCACGCCCGCCGAGCTCATCACGAAGTTGGACGGCACCGACCCCAACGACATCGTCCGAAGATTCGCGGCCAACTCCGCCTTCCGCGCGGCCACTCAGGAGGAGCTGACCACCGAAGAGGACCCCTACCGCCGGCCCGTACGGCCTGACGACCTCGCCTGGCTGGACTACGCCACCCCGATGCCGGCCGACAAGACCCTGCTGCTGAGCTGGCTGCTCGGCCACCGCATGCTCCGGAACGTCTACGACACCGACCTGCTGCACCTGCCCCCGGCGGCCAACCCGGTCGCCGACCGCCACCGCGGAGACTTCTACTCCCTCGACAACCGGGTGCTCGGGGCGCTCGCCGGCCCCATCCTGGAACGGCACCTGTTCACCCACCTCGACCTGGACCGTGAGCCGCTCGCCACGCCCGAACTCGGCCCGCTCAAGGCAAGGCTGCGCGCGTACCACGAGGAACGGTCGGCGGCCCGCGACGACGCCTTCGCCATCGCGCTGACCCGCCGCGACCGCCGCGAGGCGGCGACATTCGTGCTGCTCCAGCTGTCCGCGTACCTCCCCGCCGCGTACCACGCGATCGGGCATGGAGCGATCGGCGAGTACACCCAAGCCCACCCGACGCTGCGCGACTCGCTCCTCGCCGACTACGCCGGCTGGTCCGGCCGCGCACCCGAGTACCGCCGACTGCTCGCCGCGGCCGGGCTCAAGCCGGGCACCGCGGCGTACTGGCAGCTCTACCTGGGCACCTCGCTCGGCCGGGGCAACCACCTCCACTACTTGTCCCGGACCCGCGAGCACGCCTTCCGCTTCCTCGGCGCCTGGGTGCACAAGAAGATCGACGACATGGTCACGGCGGGCCGGTACGCCGCCGTGTTCGAGGAGGCCTTCGACCACCGGACCGGCCTGTTCGAGAGCGACGCGGCGTTCGACGAGAACCGGCTCGACGCGCTGGTCACCGAGCTGCTTGAGCCGCTGACCTCGCGGTTCGGAAGCCCGGTCATCGAGGAGTTCCACGCGGGTTTTGAGGACGCCCGCCGGCTCGCCGGGCTCTGGGACCGCGACCTGTCCGAGCAACTCGCCTGGGCGGATGACATCCCGGCCTACATGGAACGCGCCGAGCGGATCCAGAGGCACATCACCGATGAGCACATCGACGTCGACCTCGACACGTTCGTGGAGTCGTGTGAGGAGACCTCCACCACCCACGTCCACGACGAACACCGGTGGTGATGATCGAGGTGGGGCAGATGCACTTCTGGAACAACGTCACCCACCAGATCAAGCTGGAACAGGGCGACAAACTACTGATCCCGCTGGGGCGCCTGCACGGCTCCGTCGTCCTGTCCGGATCCTGTACCTACCATCAGCCGATCATCCCCGAAGAGATGTACCAGCGCTTCTGACCCCGGGATCGAATGTGAGCATCGAAGCCGGTGTGGAGAGCCACACCATCGGGGATCTTCCGGACTGGGGCCGGGCCTGCGTCGAGGAACTCATGTCGACGCTGCTGCTGGAGAAGTCCTTCCCCTGTACGTTCGCGATCGCCGCCGCCAAGAAGAAGTCCTTGCGCTTCGGGTTCATCGACAGCGCGAAGGACCCGAGCCGCTGGGGGGCGCTGCCCGACATCCTCAATGAGTACCTCCGCGTCTATCAGGACATCGACCGGGACACCTCACTCGTCGTCTTCTTCCGCCCGGAGGAGGAGCCCGCCTCGCTGTCCTCCTACTTCTCCCGCTTCTGGGAGGTCCTCCAGTATCTGCACCAATATCTGCACCAAAAGGACACGCTGCCGTGGCCCGGCGACATACCGGAGGATCCGGGCGAAACCCTGTGGGAGTTCAGCTTCGCCGACACACCGATATTCGTCGTCTGCAACACTCCGGCGCACACCCGGCGCCGGAGCCGCCACAGCAGCGGAATGGTCATCACCTTCCAGCCCCGCTGGGTCTTCGAGGGACTCGAACCGGGCGCCCCGCGGGGAGACGCGGCCCGCCGGGTGATCCGCAAGCGGATACGCCGGTTCGACGGGATGGAACCCGCCCCCCAACTCGGTGACTACGGCGACGAGGGCAACCGGGAGTGGAAGCAGTACTTCCTGCCGGACACCAATGAGGAGGAGATCCACGGCTGCCCGTTCCACCGGAAGGCGCGGTGGGACCGTTCCGTCCAACAGGTCGTCGTCAACGGCCGCCGGGAGTACTCCCTGTGGCCGGACGGCCGTGACCTCCCCGCCGGCTGGCGGCATGCCGGCGTGCGGGGAGACCGGCGGACATGCCTGGACCACATCGAACGAATCTGGACCGACATGCGCCCGGCCGCCAGGGCGGCCGGGTAGCCACCTTCCAGCCCGGGCCGCGCCGATGTTCGCCCAGTCGGCGGTGACTCGACGGCCGAGCGTAGGCGCGCAGGCGCGGTCGCGATCACCTTGCTCTGCGGGGCGGCGCCGGTGACGGCGCCACCGTCGCTCACCGGCGTCACCGTCAACGGTCCGGGCCGGTCCGGCGAGGCAGGGGCCAGGGGGTGGGCGCCCCCTGGCCCCTGCCCGCCCCCGTGCCGGGCCGGTTCGGTCACGGGTGCCAGACGGTCGCCTTCTTGAAGTAGTAGCTCGGCGGGTAGGTCGTGCAGAACGTGCTGCCCTTGGCGCGGTAGGCCGTGCCCTTGGCCTTGATCTTCCAACCCGGGTAGGCGATGAAGCCCTTGGGGCCGTAGAGGCCGCCGTTTCCGCCGATCTTGTAACGACCGTCCTGGATCAGGTACCAGTGCGTGCCGAGCATCTCGATGCAGCCGTCGTAGTGCTCGAACTTCCCGCTGTAGGTCTTCACCGCCTGGGCCGAGACCGTTCCGTCCGTCTGCGCCGACGCCGGCGACGAGAAGGCCGCCACCGCCAGGCCCGCGGCCATCACGCCGCCGGTCACACGGATCGCTGCGCGCATGTCCGTTCCTTTCCTGCGCTTGCCGTGAACTGCGGTGACACGAATTCGCCCCCCGCATTGCGCCGACTATTACCTCCCTTGGTTGGGGTCTGGTTGTGAGATGGTTGTCGGCGAGGCCGGTACGGGAGGCCAGCGATGGAGTTCGGGGTTCTCGGGCCACTGGAGATCCACGACGGGGCGCGGGCGGTCGACCTGCCGCCGCAGCGACGCGATCTGCTCGCCCTGCTGCTCTGCCGGCCCAACACCGTCGTCTCGGCCGACGCCCTCGTCGACGGGCTCTGGGGCGAGGCGCCCCCGCGTACGGCCGCGAAGAGCCTGCAGATCCAGCTCCACCACCTGCGCCGGGCGCTGGACGACGACGATCGCCTGGTCCACCGGGCGCCGGGCTATCTGCTGACGGTCGGCCCGGACGAGCTCGACGCCACCCGCTTCGAGCGGCTCGTGGAGCGGGGCCGCGCGGCGCTCGCCGAGGGACGCACCGGTGCGGGCGTGGACCTGTTGCGCCAGGCCCTCACGCTGTGGCGAGGACCGGCGTTCGCGGGCCTGGACCACCTGACGATGGCGGCCGACGAGGCGCAGCGGCTCGCCGAGCAGCGGCGGACGGCCGAAGAGGACCTGCTCGACGCCGAGCTGGACCTCGGCAACCACGCCGACGTCGTCGGGCGGCTGACCGCGCTCGTGGCCGAGCATCCGTTCCGCGAACGGCCGCGCGCGCAGCTCATTCTCGCGCTCTACCGTCTCGGCCGGCGGGCCGAGGCGCTCGACGTGTACCGCGAGGGCCGGAAGGTGCTCGCCGACGAGCTCGGGCTGGAGCCGGGACCTCGCCTGCGCGACCTCCAACGCGCCATCCTCGTGAACGATCCCGCGCTCGATCTACCGAGGCGCGAGTCGCCGTCCGCGCAGGTGCCCGCCGAGCTGCCGCTCGACATCGCCACCTTCACCGGACGGTCCGGCGAGGTCGAGCGGCTCCGCGCCATGCTCACGGCCGATCCCGGTTCGCCGGTCATCGCCGCGATCAACGGCGTCGGCGGCAGCGGCAAGTCGGCGCTCGCCGTCCGCGCCGCGCACGAGGTGGCCACCGCCTTCCCGGACGGCCAGCTGTACGTCAACCTTCGCGGTTCCACGGTCGGGCTGGAACGGCTGCCGGCCATGAAGGTGCTCGGCCGGTGGTCGCGGACGCTCGGCGCGAGCGGTGAGCACGCCCTCGACGACGTCGACGAGGCGGCGGCGCGCTTTCGCTCGCTCACCGCCGGCCGCAAGATGCTCATCGTGCTGGACGACGCGGCCGACGCGGCCCAGGTGCGGCCGCTGCTGCCCGGCGCGCCGGGCTGCGCCGTGCTGATCACCAGCCGCCGCATGCTGTCCACCCTCGACGGTGTCGTTCATCTGCGGCTCGACGTCATGTCCGAGGCCGAGGCGCTGACCGTACTCGACCGGCTCGCCGTCGCCGACCGGGTGGCCGCCGACCCCGACGGCGCGGCGCGGGTCGCGGAGCTGTGCGGG
>NZ_JBHLZP010000731.1:0-3222 GCF_042429965.1 Actinoallomurus acaciae | reverse complement strand
GCAGCCCGGGCGCCTGGTCCGCCCGGTACGCGGCCAGCACGTCGGGGTCGTCCAGCACGGCCATGCCCGGCACCGCCGTCCGCAGCGCGGCGGCGAGGTCACCGCTCATCGCTCGGCCCCGGCGGCCGGCCCCAGCAGCGTCAGCGCGTCGCGGTCGATGAGGCGCTCGCCGTACTCCTGGACCAGCATCAGCGCACGCCAGGGCTGAAAGGGCCGGTAGTGCAGAGCGCTGACGTCGGCGTGGACGTTCGGGTGCTTGCGGATGACCGCGATGCGCTCGCCCTCGTACGGGTGGCCGAGGTGGGCGAGGATCATGCGCGGTTCCGGGTAGCGGCGGGCCACCTTGTCGGCGAGCATCGGGCGGGCGTACTCGATCGGCGCCTGCGATGCGCACGTGGTCCCGGTGCGCAGGAGCACGGGCAGGCCCTCGTCGGACGCGTACCTCCACAGCGGGTCGAACGCCTCGTCGTCCGGGTCGGACCCCGCGTACATCGGCATCTTCTTGATACCGCGCAGCCCCTCACTCCACCGCACCGTCAGGCCGACCTCGCCGGGACGCGAGCGGCCGGCCTGGGCGAGGAGGTCGCCGGGGAAGTGGTCGGGACAGCCGAACGCGTGACTGTGCACGTCGACGATCACATCAGCTCCGATGTTCGGTAAGAGAGAACGATGTTCGCCTAATTTCGGACGTTTCGGCACACAAGGCTAGACGATGGCGCGCCGGCCTCCGGCGCCGGTCGGCTCGAAGCCCTCAGCGCCGCCCGCCGAGCAACCGGGTGATCCGCGTCGCGTGGCCGCGCACCGTCTCCCCGATCTGGTGGATGCGCCACACCGGCAGGTCGAGCTTGAGCCCCGTCACGCTGATCGCCCCCGCGCACTCGCCACGGTGATCGTTGATCACCGCGCCGACGCAGAAGATCCCCTCGGCGTCCTCCTCGTCGTCGACCGAGTAGCCGCGTCGGCGAACCTCCGCCAGGTCCGCCAGGAGCGCGGCCGGATCGACGATCGTGCGCGGAGTGCGGGCCGGCAGGCCGTTCGCCTCGATGATCTCCCGCGCCCGCTCCTCCCCGAGGCTCGCCAGCATCGCCTTGCCCAGACCGGTGCAGTGCGGCGGCTCACGGTGCCCCATGTGCAGGTCGAACCGGACCGCCCCGGGCGGGTCGGCGCGCCCGACGATCACCGCGAACCCGTCTTCGGGCACCGCGACACGCGAGGAGAGTCCCGTCTCGGCGGTCAGCTCCTGGAGCACCGGCATCGCGACGTCGCGCAACGACACCTGGGTGATCGCGTGCTCCCCCAGCCTGGCCAGGGCGAGGCCGAGCCGGTAGCGGCGCAGCGCCCCCTCACCCTGCGAGGCCACGAACCCGTGCGCCGCCAGGGTCTGCAGAGTGGAGAAGGCCGCACTCTTGGCCCCGCCGACGCGTCGCGCGATCTCCGTCACCGTGAGCCCGTCGCCGGGCTCGGTCAGGCATTCCAGGATCTCGACCGCACGGCTGACGCTCCGCACCTCGTACCGCTTGTCGAGTTCGTTCGCTACCACCGAACAAGGATGTCCAGCCAAGAAAAGTGGTGTCAAACGACGCCACGGCCGACGTTGACACCGTCCGGATTCGCGACCTAGCGTTTCGGTGATAGAGAAAGCTGTTCTGTATAGCAGAACGACCTCGCTGGGAGGCTCGATGACAGGCCCCGCCGCGCTGCGCGGTGTGCTCCCCGTCCTGGCCACACCGTTCGGCCCGGACTGGTCGATCGACGAAGAAGCGCTGGGCGCGGAGGTGGAATGGGTCCTGTCCCAGGGAGCCGACGGCGTCGTCATCGCGATGGTCTCGGAGATCCTTCGGCTGGCGACCGACGAGCGCGAGCACCTCGCGGCCCTGGTCTGCGAGCAGGTCGCCGGCCGGGTGCCCGTCGTGGTGAGCGTGGGAACGGAGAGCACCCCGGTCGCCCTGCGGCTGACCCGCGCCGCCGAGGACGCGGGGGCGGACGCCGTCATGGCGGTCCCGCCGCTCACCGCCGTCGCGGAAGACGCCGAGGTCGAGTCGTACTTCCGCGCGATCCTCGGCGCCACCGGACTGCCGCTGATCGTCCAGGACGCCAGTGGCTATGTCGGACTCCCGATCCCGCTCGGCCTCCAGGCCCGGCTGCTCACCGACCACGGCCCGGGCCGCATACTGTTCAAGCCCGAGGCCGTGCCCGTCGGGCCGAGGCTGAGCGCCCTGCGCGACGCCACCGGAGGCCGCGCGCGGGCGTTCGAGGGCAGCGGCGGAGCGGCCCTCGCCGACAGCTTCGCCCGCGGCGTCGCGGGGACGATGCCCGGTCCCGACCTGGTCTGGGCGATCAGCGCACTGTGGCGGGCGCTGGAGGCCGGGGACCACACCCGGGTACGCGCCGTGAACGAGGCGCTGAGCCCGCTGCTCTCCCCCGTGTCCAGCCTCGACTCGTACGTGGTGTTCGAGAAGCACCTGCTGGTACGGCAGGGGGTGCTGCCCGACACGCGGGCGCGGGCGCCGCTGGGTTTCCACCTCGACGCCGAGACCCGACGGCAGATCGACGAACTGTTCGACCGGTTGAAAGAGGTGGTGTTCGCGTGAAGGCGCTGGTGCTGAAGGACTTCGGCGCGATGGTCGTCGCGGACCGCGAGACGCCGGTGCCCGGCCCCGGCCAGGTACTGCTCCGCACGATCGCCACCGGGATCTGCGGGTCGGACCTGCACGGCTTCACCGGTGAGAACGGCCGCCGCGTGCCCGGCCAGGTGATGGGCCACGAGACGTCGGCCGGATCGCCGCGGTCGGCGCGGACGTCTCGCTGCCGCCGGGACGGCTCGCGACCCTCAACCCCGTCCTCTCCTGCGGCCGCTGCCCGTCGTGCGCGGCGGGCGCGGAACAGCGCTGTCCGGCCAAACGGGTGATCGGGGTCGATCCCACGCTGTCCTCGGCCTTCGCCGAGTACGTCGCCGTGCCCGCCGCGAACGTCGTTCCGCTGCCCGAGTCGATGCCCGAGGAGTACGGCGCCCTGATCGAGCCGCTGGCCGTCGGACACCACGCGGCACGGCGCGGGCAGGTCACCGGCACCGACACCGTCCTGGTGATCGGCGGCGGGCCGATCGGCCAGGCGGTCGTGCTGGCCGCCCGTCGTCTCGGCGCCCGGCGGGTCGTGGTCAGCGAGCCGAACCCCGGCCGCAGGCGCCTCTGCGCCGGACTCGGCGCGGAGGTCGTCGACCCG
>NZ_JBHLZP010000730.1:0-3226 GCF_042429965.1 Actinoallomurus acaciae | reverse complement strand
GGTGGAGGCGGCCTCGGCCGGCGGGCACTACACGCCGGTGGAGGCGGCCTCGGCCGGCGGGCACTACACGCCGAACCGGGCACCGCTGCGCCCCGAGCCCTTCCTGCGGCTGCCGCCCGGCAGCGTACGGCCCGGCGGCTGGCTGCGGCGCCAGCTCGACCTCCAGGTCGAGGGCCTGAACGGGCGCATGCCCGAGGTCTCGGACTATCTGGTGTACGAGACGAACGGCTGGGTCGACCCGTCGAAGGACGGCTGGGAGGAGCTGCCGTACTGGCTGCGCGGCTTCTCCGACCTCGCCCTGGTCACCGGCGACCGGCGCGTGCGCGACGAGGCCCGGCGCTGGATCGACGGCATCCTCGCCGCGCAGCGGCCGGACGGCTTCTTCGGCCCCGCCTCGCTGCGCACGTCGCTGGAGGGCGGGCCGGACTTCTGGCCGCACATGCCGGTGCTGGACGCGCTGCGCTCCTACGCCGACGCGACCGGCGACGACCGGATCGTCCCGTTCCTGACCCGGTACTTCGCGTTCCAGCACGCCCAGCCCGCCGCCGTGTTCGGCCGCGGCTGGGGCGCGTACCGATGGGGCGACACGATCGACAGCGTCTACTGGACCTACAACCGCACCGGCGAGGCGTGGCTGCTCGACCTCGTCCGCAAGATCCACTCCGGGTCGGCCGACTACGTGAACGGGATTCCGACGTGGCACAACGTCAACCTCGCGCAGGGGTTCCGCGAGCCGTTGCAGTACGGCGTGCTGGCCGGCGACCCGGCGCTGCGGGCGGCCACGTACCGCGACTACGCCACCGTGATGGGCACCTACGGACGGTTCCCCGGCGGCGGGTTCGCGGGCGACGAGAACTGCCGGCCGTACTTCACCGATCCCCGGCAGGGCTTTGAGACCTGCGGGTTCGTGGAGTTCATGCACAGCTTCGAGCTGCTGACGCGGATCACCGGCGACCCGGTCTGGGCCGACCGCTGCGAGGAGATCGCGGTCAACTCGCTGCCCGCGGCCTTCGACCCCGCCCAGAAGGGCACGCACTACATCACCAGCGCCAACTCCACCGGCCTGGACGACGTCGCCAAGACCCACGGCCAGTTCGACAACGACTTCGCCATGCAGGCGTACAAACCGGGCATCCACCAGTACCGCTGCTGCCCGCACAACTACGGCATGGGCTGGCCCTACTACGCCGAGGAGCTGTGGCTCGCGACGTACGACGCGGGCCTGGCCGCCTCGCTGTACGCGGCGTCGGAGGTGACGGCGAAGGTCGGCGCCGACGGCACGGCCGTGACCGTCGCCGAGGAGACCGGCTACCCGTTCGAGGAGACCGTCACGCTGCGTCTGTCCACGCCGCGGCCGGTGGAGTTCCCCCTCTACCTGCGGATCCCGGACTGGTGCGACCGCCCGGCCCTGCGGGTGAACGGCGAGGCGCTGCCGCTGACGGCGACTCCGCCCTGTTTCGCCGTCGTGTCGCGGCTCTGGCGGTCCGGTGACCGCGTCGAGCTGCGCCTGCCCATGAGCGCCACCACCCGCACCTGGAACCGCGGCGCGACCTCGGTCTCCTACGGACCGCTGACGTTCTCCCTGGCGATCGAGGAGAAGTGGCGCCGGTCCGCCGGCACCTCGTCGTGGCCCGAGTACGAGGTCACCGCCGGATCGCCGTGGAACTACGGCCTGGACGGCTCGTCGTTCGGCGTCCGGCGCCGGACCGCGACCGGCGACCCGTTCACGCGCCGCGGCGTGCCGATCGAGCTGCGCGCCAGGGCCCGCCGCATCCCGCAGTGGCGCGCCGACGACGAGAACGTCGTACGCCCGCTGCAGGACGGCCCGGCACGGTCGGACGAACCGCTGGAGACGATCACGCTGGTGCCGATGGGCGCGGCGCGGCTGCGGATCACGACGTTCCCGGTGATCGGCCGCGGGCCGGACGCCCACACGTGGGTGGTGCCGCCGGTCGCCACGGCCTCGCACCTGTGGTCCGGCGACACGACCGAGGCGCTGTACGACGGCGTCTCGCCGTCGAGCTCCGGCGACCAGTCGATCCCGCGGTTCACCTGGTGGGACCACACCGGGAGCCTGGAGTGGGTCCAGTACGACTACGACGAGCCGGTCACGGCGTCGGCGACCGAGGTGTACTGGTTCGACGACACCGGGCAGGGACAGTGCCGGGTGCCGCTGTCCTGGCGCCTGCTGTACCGCGACGGCGACACGTGGCGGCCGGTGGAGGACGCCTCGCCGTACGGGACCGCGCGCGACACCTGCAACCGGACCACGTTCACGCCCGTACGGGCCCGGGCGTACCGGATCGAGGCGCAACTCGGCGCCGGTGTCTCCGGCGGCATCCTGGAGTGGCGGATCACGCCCTGAGGGGTGCGACCCGAGCTGTTCCACCGGGCCCCGGCGCCCACCACGGACGCCCCGTGCCCTGCGCACCGCGGTCTCGGGTGCCTCGGCGCCTGACGCCGCGGAGACCGCCGGAACCGTCACCGCCGGGCCGTGTGATCACTCTCCGCCCGGGGCCCGCGCCGAGGCCATCGCGGCGATGATGCCCTCCTCGGTGACCTCCGGGCCGGTCAGCTCCGCCGCGACCGCTCCGTCGCGCAGCACGACGACGCGGTCGCAGCCGCTGACCAGCTCCTCCAGGTCGGAGGAGATCAGCAGAATGGCGAGGCCGCCCACGGCCAGCTCGTCCAGCAGGTCCTGGAGCTGGGCCTTGGCGCCGACGTCGATGCCGCGGGTCGGCTCGTCGAGCAGCAGCACCTTCGGCTGCATGGCGAGCCAGCGGGCCAGCAGCACCTTCTGCTGGTTGCCGCTGGACAGCTCGTCGACGCGCTGCTGCGGCGAGGTCGCCTTGATCTGCAGCCGCCGCATGAACGTCTCGACGATCCGGTCGATGCGCGCGGTGGAGACGACCCCGAACCGCGACAGCCGGGGCAGCGCGGCCAGGCTGATGTTGTCGCGGATCGACAGGCTGCCGATGATCCCCTCGGCCTTGCGGTTCTCCGGGAGCAGGCTGACGCCGGCGCGGATGGCGCCGGTGATGGACCGGTTGCGCAGCGGCGCGCCCGCGACCGTCACCTGCCCGGCGTCCAGCGTCAGCGCGCCCGCGATGGCCTTGGCGGTCTCCGTACGCCCGGCGCCGAGCAGCCCGCCGAGCCCGAGGACCTCGCCCCGGCGCAGCTCGATCGAGACGTCGGCGAGCGCGTGCCGCCGGGTCAGTCCGGTGGC
>NZ_JBHLZP010000729.1:0-3232 GCF_042429965.1 Actinoallomurus acaciae | reverse complement strand
GTGGCGCTGGCGGGCGGCGTCGCGGTGCTGGGCGTCCTGCCCGCCGGGCGCGGCAACGACTTCGCCCGCCAGCTCGGGCTGCCCGACGACCCCGAGCGCCTGGCCGACCTGCTGCTGTCGGCCGAGCCCACGGCGATCGACGCGATCGAGGTGACCGCGGACGACGGCACGACCAATGTCGTGGCCGGCAGCGTGTACGGCGGGGTCGACTCGGTGGCCAACGCGCACATCAACCGGCTGACCCGGCTGCCCGGCTCCCTCGCGTACTACCTCGGCCCGCTGCGCGCGATCGCGACGTGGCGGCCGGTCGCGTACCGCATCACGATCGACGGCGAGACGCGCGAGGAGCGCGGGTACACCGTCGTCGCCGCCAACTCCGGGTACTACGGCTATGGGCTGCACGTCGCGCCGGACGCCTCGGTCTCCGACGGGCTGCTCGACGTCGTCATCATCCGCCACGCACCCCGGCGCCTGTTCTTCAAGGTGATGCGCGAACTGCCACACGGCACGCACGTACGCCGCCCGGAGATCGAGGTACTCCGCGGACGCGAGGTCCGCGTGGAGGCCGACCGGGAGATCCCGTTCGGCGGCGACGGCGAACTGCTCGGCACCCTGCCGGTGACGATCCGCGTGCTGCCGGGCGCGCTCCGGGTGATCACGGCCTGACGGGCCCTCGCGGCCCCGCCGTGTGCGGGCGGGCCCAGGACGGTCGCTGACGAACGGGCCGCCTCGGTGGTCACCGGGCCACGCCGAAGAACGCCACGCCCTCCTCGACCCGGTCGATGGCCAGGGAAATGGGCCTGTCGCGGTCGGCCGTCTCGCGGATCTGGCGGGCCTTCGGCCTCTTGCAGACATTCAAGCTCTCGAGGGACCCGTACTTCGCCGAGAAGGTCCACGACGTCGTGGGCCTGTATCCGGACCCGCCCGAGCGGGCGCTGGATCGCTCCCGGCCGGTGCTGCCGGGCGTTCCGCGGCGGGTCACACACGACCACGTGCGCGCCGGACTACGGCCCTCTTCGCCACCACCGGCGAGGTGATCGGCTCGGCGCACCGCAGGCACCGGGCCGCCCGGCCCATCCTCACTTCCACAAAACCGCGCCCCCTGGGGGCGGGAAGTGTCCCGGACGGCGGGACTCCGAAACACGCTCTGAGGGACTGCGGGCAGGGCCTGGTCCCGGCGTGGTGAAGCTTGCCCGGCGCTTTGCCGCGACCCGACCGCTCACCGGGTACGTTGCCGAGTGCGATCGGTGATTCGGGGGCGATCACTTGTGAGACACGCGCTCGCCGTACTGGCCGGCATCGCCGTGGGGCTGTCGGCGATGGCGGCACTCGCGTCCGCGGGCGGGCACACCGCGGGTGCCCTGCCGGACCGCTACGTGCCCTGGGCGCATCGTTTCCACAACGGGTACGCCGCGATCAGAACGCCGGTCCGCCCCTCTCGCCTCAAGGCCCGCCACCGCGCCCGCGTCCTCATCTCGACCTCGCCCGCCGAGACGCCGTCGCCGGCGCCGGCCGGGCGGCTCGTCCACCACGCCAGGCCCGCCGAGCCCGGTGCGGGTCTGCAGGTCTCCATCGAGGCCCCGCGCTCGGTCCGGCCCGGCGGCACCTACGCGTACCGGATCCGCCTCGCCAACCGCGGGCACGCGACACCGGGCGAGATCACCGTGCGCAACACGCTCCCGGCGGGCGTCGAACGGACGAGCACGTCACTGCCGGGCGGAGCCGGAGGCTACGCGGGCGGGCGCGACACCACGCTTGTCCTGCCGCGGCTCGCTCCGGGCCGGTCCGCCACCGCGCGCTTCGTCGTACGGGTGAGGCCGAAGGCCCGCGGTGAGCTGGTCGCCCACACCCGGATCGCCTCGATCGGCGGCGCACGGGTGCCGAGGACCGGCACGAGCGCCTCCCATGTGGCGACCCGGGTTCGCTGATTCGTCGGAACCACCGGGTACCCGTGCTTCGTCTCATCTGTGACGACCGCGACACGGGAAGGCAGGGAGCATGCGCACGCTGCTCAACCTCATCTGGCTGGTGCTCTCCGGGCTCTGGATGGCGCTCGGTTACTTCCTCGCGGGGATCATCTGCTGCGTGCTCATCGTGACGATCCCGTTCGGCGTCGCGGCGTTCCGCATCGGGGCGTTCGCGCTCTGGCCGTTCGGCCGCACCGTCGTGCGCAAGCCGAGCGCCGGCGTGATGAGCACCATCGGCAACGTCATCTGGATCGTCGTCGCCGGTCTGTGGCTGGCCATCGGGCACCTGCTCAGCGGCATCGCGCTGTGCGTGACGATCATCGGCATCCCGCTCGGCCTGGCCAACTTCAAGCTGATCCCGGTGTCACTGATGCCGCTCGGCGCCGACATCGTCGACGCCGACGACCCGCGCGTCCTCGTCGCGGCCTGACACCTCGTCGAGCGGGTCTCGACAGCGGAGGGTGTACGGGTCCACACTGACCCTCATGCCAGGGGCTTCTCCGTTGCCCAAGCAGGGCGACGTGTTCTTCGACCGCCGCAGGCCGGATCGCTCGTTGAGGATCAGCCGCCATCCGGACGCCGGACTGGTCGTGCTGAGCATCTGGAACGGCGGCGTCTGCCAGGGAACGTTCCAGCTACCGGCGGACCAGGCCGGCATGTTCGCGGAGGCGTTGCTGCACAGCCCGCCCCGGGGCGTTGCCGCGGAGACGGCGCCCGAACTGTTCCGCACTGGCGAGTACGACACGCAGCCGCGCATCGCCTGATCGCTGCGGGGGAGTGTTCGCGGAGGCGTTGCTGCACGGCCCGCCTCGGGGCACTGCCGGAGACGGCACGCGAACTCTTCGGCACCGGTGAGTACGACACGCGCCCCCACATCGCCTGACCATCGCCGAGCCGGCGCCGGCTCCCTCGCGCCGGGCCGGGCCGCTTATACCCGCCGCACTCATCAGACGCGCCGATTTCCACAGGCGCGCCGACACCCTTCCCCTGCCCAGAGCGGCCACTGGACAATGGAAATGGGATGGCACCCCCGGGCGGGAGGGTTCCGGCCCGGCGAGAGGGTTCCGGCCCGGCGAGAGGGCACACCCCGGGGCGGCAGGGCTCCGGTCCGGCACGAGCGGCCCGGCCCGGCACCGCCGCGATCGTTGGAATCGGGGCGTCGGCCGAAGGCCCCCGCGATTGAGATCAGTTCGAGAACAGCTGGACCAAGAGGGTGGGCGGCGCCGGGCGCCGCCGCGACGGGTGCGGCGGCGTCGGCCAGCGCC
>NZ_JBHLZP010000728.1:0-3241 GCF_042429965.1 Actinoallomurus acaciae | reverse complement strand
AAGCAACCCTGAGAGATCGCCCGGAGTCTTCGCCCAGTGAGGTATGGGATTTCGGGTGGTCTCTAAGCAGGCTCTTGTGGGCGCCGCGTGCAGGATCGCTAGGGGACAACCGTGCCGCACCTCGACAAACTGGCCGCCGCTTTGATCGTGATCGCCGTTGTGGTGGGCTTCGTGGCCCCCCGTGACCGGCACGGTGGCGGTGCTCCCGGCACCAACTCGGCCGCCGGCGGCACCATCCACGCGGCGTCGTCCAGGTCCGCCGCGGCCGCGCCGCGCAGGCCGCCGAAGAAGAAGGCGCCGCCGTTCAACATGGCCAAGGCGGCAGCGGCGGCCCGCGCCGCCGGCGCGAACGAGCTGGGCATGGTCCCGATCCTGATGATCCACCGGGTGATGGCCAAGCCGCAGGTCTCGCTCGACCGTTCGACCAAGGACCTGTACGACGAGTTCACCGGTATGGCCAAGCAGGGCTACGTGCCGATCACCGCGGCGGAGTTCGTCAAAGGCCAGATCAACATTCCGGCGGGTAAGCATCCCGTCGTGCTGACCTTCGACGACGGGTCGATCACGCACGCCGACTTCGACGGTGCGGGGAACCCCAAGCCGGACACAGCGATCGGGGTGATCCAGCGGGTCGCGAAGGAGAATCCCGGGTTCCGGCCCGTCGCGACGTTCTTCGTGAACCGCGACCCGTTCTACGGCGGCTCCAAGCCGGGCGTGGAGACGATGCGCTGGCTGGTCCGCAACGGGTACGAGATCGCGAACCACACGACGAACCACAAGGACATGCGCAAGATGAGCCACGACGAGGTGGCCAAGGAGATCGGCACCGACGAGCAGATGATCGAGAACGCCACCGGCAAGCAGGCGACCACCTTCGCGTTCCCGTTCGGTTCGCTGTCGGAGGCGCATCTGGAGTGGGCCCAGCACGGCACCAAGCCGGTGCCGTGGAACTTCACGGGCATGTTCCTGGCCGGGTGGAAGCCCTCCGACTCTCCGTACGCGAGTTCCTTCGACCCGCGCCAGATCCCGCGGATCCGGGACAAGGAAAAGATCAAAGAAGATGACTGCAAGCAGTACTGTTCGACGGCATGGCTGGAGTGGCTGGCGAAGAATCCCGACAAGCGGTACACCTCCGACGGGAACCCGGCCACGATCGCCTTCCCGCAGGATAAGATGATCTACCTCTACACGCGTTACAAGGAGTGGGCCTGCCCCTACTGACCACTCTCGAGATTGACCGCTGCCCATGGCCTCCCATATCCTGATCGCTGCGCTGTGGGCCTGTGCGCGCCTCGGACAGAGCAGGCTCGCGCTCGGTCAAGTCGACATCGGACTGGTTTTCACATCGCCGGTTCATCGGCAGGGACGATAACTGGCCCTCCGCGCAACACACGCAACTACGCATGTCCGTATCCGGAGCCATCCCACACATGACGAGCAGCACCGAGGCCACCTCGAGTACCCCGCAGGTAGCGGTCAATGACATCGGGTCCGAGGAAGCCTTCCTCGCGGCGATCGACGAGACCATCAAGTACTTCAACGACGGCGACATTGTCGAAGGCACTGTCGTCAAGGTCGACCGAGACGAGGTCTTGCTCGACATCGGCTACAAGACCGAGGGCGTCATCCCCTCGCGAGAGCTGTCCATCAAGCACGATGTCGACCCGAACGAGGTCGTCAAGGTCGGTGACCACGTCGAGGCCCTTGTTCTCCAGAAGGAGGACAAGGAGGGTCGGCTCATCCTGTCCAAGAAGCGCGCCCAGTACGAGCGCGCCTGGGGCACGATCGAGAAGATCAAGGACGAGGACGGCATCGTCACCGGTACGGTCATCGAGGTCGTCAAGGGCGGCCTGATCCTCGACATCGGGCTGCGCGGCTTCCTTCCCGCGTCCCTGGTGGAGATGCGCCGGGTGCGCGACCTTCAGCCGTACGTCGGGCGCGAGCTCGAGGCGAAGATCATCGAGCTGGACAAGAACCGCAACAACGTGGTCCTGTCCCGCCGCGCATGGCTGGAGCAGACCCAGAGCGAGGTCCGCCAGACGTTCCTCAACACCCTGCAGAAGGGCCAGGTCCGCAAGGGCGTCGTGTCCAGCATCGTCAACTTCGGTGCGTTCGTGGACCTCGGCGGCGTCGACGGTCTGGTGCACGTGTCCGAGCTGTCCTGGAAGCACATCGACCACCCCTCCGAGGTCGTCGAGGTGGGCCAGGAGGTCACCGTCGAGGTTCTCGACGTGGACATGGAGCGCGAGCGGGTCTCCCTGTCGCTCAAGGCGACGCAGGAGGACCCCTGGCAGCAGTTCGCCCGCACCCACCAGATCGGCCAGGTCGTGCCGGGTCGCGTCACCAAGCTGGTGCCGTTCGGCGCGTTCGTCCGGGTCGAGGAGGGCATCGAGGGCCTGGTGCACATCTCCGAGCTGGCCGAGCGCCACGTGGAGATCCCGGAGCAGGTCGTCCAGGTCGGCGACGAGATCTTCGTGAAGATCATCGACATCGACCTCGACCGGCGCCGCATCAGCCTCTCGCTGAAGCAGGCCAACGAGGGCGGCGGGACGTTCACCGACGAGGAGTTCGACCCGACGCTCTACGGCATGCCGGCCGAGTACGACTCCGAGGGCAACTACAAGTACCCCGAGGGCTTCGACTCCGAGACCGGCGACTGGCTCGAGGGCTTCGACCAGCAGCGTGAGACGTGGGAGCGGCAGTACGCGGAGGCGCGTGCCCGCTTCGACGCCCACAAGAAGCAGGTCGAGGAGGCCCGCAAGGCCGAGGCCGAGGCGGCCGGTCCGCAGTCGTACAACACCGAGGACCAGTCCGGCGGTGGCGGCGAGACCGGTGGCGCGCTGGCGTCCGACGAGGCCCTCGCGGCCCTGCGCGAGAAGCTGTCCGGCGGCCAGGAGTAAGCGGAGCAAGATAACCGCATATGGTCGATTCCGACACACGCGTACGTCCTGGGGGTCCCGCCGCATCGGCGGGGCCCCCGGTCGTTCCGCAGGAGTTCTCCCGCATTCTGTTGATCGCGCTGACCATCGCCGTCCTGACGGAGGTGCTGCGAGCCGCGTTCCCCACGTTCGGCCACTTCGCGGCCGCCTCCGGCGCGGTGACCGCGTCCGCGGCGATCCTGATCGTCAGTCTGGCCGGCTTCCTGGCGCCCGTGGCACGCGTCGTGGCCGGGCCGCGCGGCCTGCTGGTGGCCGGCGTCGGCGGCCTGCTCGCCGTACGGCTCGCCACGCAGGCCCTGCCG
>NZ_JBHLZP010000727.1:0-3244 GCF_042429965.1 Actinoallomurus acaciae | reverse complement strand
GGGCTGGCCGGCGACGCCGCCGCCGTACGCTCGCGGCTGGCGGCCTACGCCGACGCGGGCGTCGACGAGGTGGCGGTGGTCCCGGTCACCGGCGGCGACCCGGGCGGGGAGCGCACGTTGAGCGCCCTGCGGAAACTCTGAGCGGGACGCTCCCGCTCCCCGGCGCATCACTCGCGGGGCGAACGGCCGGTGCTGGCGGCACCGGCCGTTCGCCTTTTGGGTGGCCCGCTTTAACGGAAAAGGCGTTGCCCGTACTTGTGCGGGTGATTCATGCTGTTCGGGAATCCAGACGGTGGAAAGGAGGGCACCGTGTCGCACAACATCGACGACGCGCCGGACACCCCGGGCGACGCGCCGGTCCTGCCCCGGTGGCGGTCATGCCTGCTCACCTCGACGCCGGGTGGCGCCGGCGAATCCGGCGAGGACGCGCCGGAGCGACTGACCCGGCACGAACGAATTCTCGAAGAAGGCCGCCGACGGGGGCGTTAAGCGTCTCCGCTGCCACGCCGTTTCCGGGAATGAGGAGACGGCGTTGTTTGTTTTTCGCGGTGAAATGAGGAGCCCGGTGAACGTACTGGTTCTGAACGCCTCGTACGAGCCGCTGCACAAGGTCGACGTGCGGCACGCCGTACGCATGCTGGTGCGCGGCGTGGCGGTCGTCGAAGAGGCGGTGGAGGGCCGGCGCATCGGGCACTTCCCGCTGCCCCGGGTGCTGCGCCTGGTCCGCTACGTCACGATGCGCTGGCGGTACGGCCGGGGCCCGGCGTGGACCAAGCACGGCCTGCGCAGCCGCGACGGCGGGCGTTGCGGCTACTGCGAGGCGCGGGCCGACACGGTCGACCACATCGTGCCGCGGTCGCGCGGCGGTGCGACGAACTGGGAGAACACCGTCCTCGCGTGCGGGCCGTGCAACACGCGCAAGCGTGACCGCACGCCGGTCGAGGCGGGGATGCGGCTCCTGATCGTGCCGCGGGTGCCCCGCTGGACCGAACTGGTCGGCTGAGAAAAGACGATGTCGCATGAGAGGGAGGAGTTCCCCTCTCATGCGACGGTGGGGATTGACGCGGTGACCCCCGTCGGGCCACCTGCCGTCGCGATGCGCTCGGTCAGGTGATCCGCACGGAACCGCGGCGGGTCCGGGTGCTGCCCATGAGACCTCCGGCGTTCGGCGTGCTCTACGTTCTCGAACACTAGGGCGGCACGCTTACCGATCGCTGACCTCAGGGTCAGGCTCGGGACCCCGTCGGGTCAACCGGGGCGGCGGAGGGTCAGCCGTGCTCGAACGCCACGCGGGCACTGATCGCGAGCAGCGCGCAGCCCGCCACGCCGTCGAGCGCCCGGCGTGAGCGGCGACCGCGCAGCAGCCGGGAGATCGGGCCGATGGCCAGGGAGAACGTCCGCCACCACAGCACCGCGATGCCGAGGAAGATCGCGGCGAGCGTGGCGGTGGTGCGCAGGCGCGGCTCGCCGTCGGCGACGAACTGGGGGAGCAGGGTCAGGAAGAGCAGTGCGATCTTGGGGTTGAGGAGGTTGGTCACCAGCCCCTGCCGGAACGCCGCGCCGGTGCGGCCCGTGGGCCGTACGCGCGGTTCGGGTATCTCCTCCGTCGGCGCGTCCCCCGACATGATGGCCGAGATCAGCAGGCGGACGCCGAGGTAGGCGAGATAGGCGGCGCCGGCGAGCTTGACCGCCGAGTACGCGGTCGCGGAGGCGGCCAGGATCGCCGAGAGCCCGAGGACCGCGGCGGTGGCGTGCACGGCGATGCCCAGGCAACAGCCGAGACCGGTGAGCCAGGCGCCGCGCACTCCCGCGCTGAGCCCGTTGCGGATCACCAGCAGCATGTCGGGACCGGGCGTGACGGTGAGGACCGCGACGACACCGAGGAACGGCAGGAGCAGATCGGGCACTGCGTCATGTTAGCGACATGTCAGATTGGCATCCGGCCCTTTGCGGACGACGCTGCAACGGGCTCCCGGCGCCGGGCATCCCCGGGGGCCGGTGAGAGACTGGCCGCGACATGTCATCGGGGGACTGGATGCCACTGGAGAACGAGGACCGGCCGTCGGACTCCCCGTACGTCCACCGCGTGTGGCGCAGCCGCGCGTCCGGGGTCGCGCGGATGACCTCGATCGCGACGTCGAACTGGGAGCTGGTGTTCTGGAGGCACGAAGGCCGCGCGCACGCCGCCGTACGGGGTCCGGAGACCGCGGCATCGAGCGCCGGCGTGCCCGACGGGTCGGAGTCCTTCGGCATCACGTTCGCGCACGGCACCTCGATGCCGCACCTGCATCCGGCGCGCCTCGTCGACTCCGCCTGGGAGAGCCCGCACGCGAGCGAGACGAGGTTCGTGCTGGGCGGTGACGAGTGGCCCGTCCCCGGCTTCGAGAGCGCGGAGCAGTTCGTCGTCCGGCTCGTGCGGGAGGGCGTCGTCGTGCGCGACCCGCTCGTCGACGACGTCGTGGCCGGCCGGATGCCGGACGTCGGGACCAGGTCGGTGCAACGCCGCGTCGCGGTGGCGACCGGGCTCACGCAGGGCGCCATCCGGCAGATCGAACGCGCCCGGCAGGCCGCGATCCTGCTCAGGGAGGGCGTCGCGTCGCTCGACGTCGTCAACCGGCTCGGCTACTACGACCAGCCGCACCTCGCCCGCTCGCTGAAGCGCTTCATCGGCCGCACCGCGACCGAGCTCTGCGGGCCGGACGCGGACCGGCGACCCCTGTCGCTTCTGTACAAGACCGGCGCCGCCGCCGATTCCTAACCTGACTGCGCCGCTGCGGGATGAATCCCCCGCATCGATACAGGAAGGGCAACCCAGATGACCGAGAACGTCAGCGCGGCCGCCGTGTCCGCCGATGGAACCGTGATCGCGTTCACCGCGTGGGGCGAGGGAGAGCCGCTCGTCATCATCGACGGCGCGACCGCCTATCCCGCCATCAACCCGACGAACGAGGAGGTCGGACGGCTGCTGAGCGGGGAGTTCCGGACGTACGCCTACGACCGTCGCGGACGCGGCGAGAGCACCGACACCGCGCCGTACGCCGTGGAGCGCGAGATCGAGGATCTCGCCGCGCTCATCGAGGTGGCGGGCGCGCCGGCGACCGTGTTCGGCTGGTCGTCCGGCGCGGTCCTCGCGCTCGACGCCGCGGCGGCGGGCCTGCCGATCAAGCGGCTCGCGCTGTTCGAGCCGCCGTTCGTCGTCGACGACGGCCGCCCGCCGCTGCCGGCGGACTACGTGGAGCGTCTC
>NZ_JBHLZP010000726.1:0-3244 GCF_042429965.1 Actinoallomurus acaciae | reverse complement strand
CCGCGACGCCTTCCCGCGCCGCGGTTCGCCGAACCCGGCGCCTCGCGGGCGCCCGCCCCGGGTGCGGAGACCATGCTCGCCGGGTTGTTCGCCGAACTGCTGGGCCGGGGCGAGGTCGGGGTGGACGACTCGTTCTTCGCCCTCGGCGGGGACAGCATCCTCTCCATCCAGCTGGTCGCACGGGCGCGCGCGGAGGGGCTGTCGCTCACCCCGCGCGACGTGTTCGCGGCCCGTACGGTGCGGGCGCTGGCTGCCCTGGTCGGCGACGGCGCCGCCCCCGCACCGGCCACGGCCGAGGACCCGGACGAGGGGCCGGTCGCGTTCACTCCGCTGATGCGCGCGTTCCTCGATCGCGGCGGCCCCCTGAACGGGCACCACATGGCGGCCGTCGTGGGGCTGCCACGGGACGTCGGCGTGCCCGAGCTGGAGCGGATCCTCGCCGCCCTGATCGAGCGGCACGCGATGCTCGAGCCCCGCCTCCTCGGCGAGCGCGGTGACATGCGGTTCGACGTGGCCGGGAGCGTGGACACGACCGGGGTCGTCGGGGAGACCGAGATCGACCTCGACGGACCCGGCGCCGAGGCCGCCTTCGACCGGGCGCGCCGGGAGGCGATCGCGCGCCTGGACCCGTACGCCGGACGGATGGTGACCGCGGTCCGGGTCGCGAACCCGGGCGGGAACCCGGCCCTGATCCTCGTCGTGCACCACTTCGTCGTCGACGGGGTCTCGCTGCGCGTGCTGCTCGATGACCTGGCCACGGCGGGTGCGGCGGTCGCCCAGGGCGGTGAGATCGCGCTCGCCCCGGCCGGGACCTCGATGCGCCGCTGGACCGCGGCGCTGGCACGGGAGGCGGTGAGCGCGCGGCGCGCCGCGGAGCTGGACACCTGGCGTACGGTCCTGGACGGGCCGGATCCCCTGGTCGCCGTGCGGCGGGTCGACCCCGTACGTGACCTGTGGTCGGACACCCGTACGCACGTCGTCACTCTGGATCCGGTGACCACCGCGGCGGTGCTCACCGACGTGCCGGAGGTCTTCTACGCCGGCCCGGACGACGTCCTGCTGACCGGCCTCGGGCTGGCCGTGGCCGCCTGGCGGCGCTCCCGCGGGGTCGACGAGGCGTCGGCCCTGGTGACGGTCGAGTCGCACGGCCGGATCGGCGAGGCCGTCCCGGACAGCGCTGATCTGTCCCGTACGGTCGGCTGGTTCACCAGCCAGTACCCCGTACGCCTGGACGCCTCCGGCGTCGACCTCGCCGAGGCGGTCGACGGCGGTCCGGGCGCGGGCGTCGTGCTCAAACGCGTCAAGGAACACCTGCGCTCGCTGCCGGACCGGGGTCTGGGCTACGGCCTGTTGCGGTGGCTCAACCCGGACACCGCCGGCGAGCTGGCCGCGTTCGGCGAGCCGCAGATCGCCTTCAACTTCCTGGGCCGGGTCGACACCACGGGGTCCGGGCCGGCACGGCCGTGGACGCTGCGCCCGGGCGGGATCTCGGCGGGGTCGGACCCGGGGATGCCGGTGGCGGTGACCCTGGTGCTCAACGCCGTCGCCGAGGACGGCCCTGACGGCCCCCGGCTGGTCGGCCACTGGTCCTATCCAGCCGGGCTGCTCGATCCGGACGCGGTGGCCGCGCTCGCCGAGGCGTGGATCCGCGCGTTGCGCGGGCTCGCCCGGCACGGCACGAGCGGCGGCGCGGGCGGCCACACCCCGTCCGACATGCCGCTCGTGTCGCTGGACCAGGGCGACCTGGACGCCCTCGAAGGCCGCTGGGGGAGCGTATGAGCGACGGCACGAACGCGCGCGGCTCGCGTATCGAAGAGGTCCTGCCGCTTTCCCCGCTTCAGCAGGGACTGCTGTTCCACGCCGGTTTCGACGGCACCGGCGACGGCACCGTCGACGTCTACGGCGCGCAGCTGGTCATCGACCTCGACGGGCCGCTGGACGCCGACCGGCTGCGGAACACCGCGACGGCTCTGGCCGAGCGGCACGCCTGCCTGCGGACCGCGTTCGTCCGCGACGTCGGGCGGCCTCTGCAGGTGGTGCTGCGTACGGTCGAGGTGCCGTTCACCGTGGCCGACCTGACCGGTGCGGATCCGGACGAGCGCGAGCGCCGTCGGGCGCGGCTGGTGGCCCGCGACCGCGACACGCGGTTCGACCTGGAGCGGCCTCCGCTGATCAGGTTCCTGCTGATCCGCCTGGCCGAGGCCCGTCACCAGCTCGTGGTGTCCAACCACCATCTGGTGATGGACGGCTGGTCGACGCCGGTGCTGCTGCGCGACCTGTTCGCGCTCTACGCCGCCGGCGCTGACTCGCCGGGGCTGCCGCCGGTCCGGCCGTACCGGGACTTCCTGTCCTGGCTGGCCGGGCGCGACGACGACGCGGCCCGAGCGGCGTGGGCCCGGGCACTGGACGGTTTCGAGGAGCCGACGCCGCTCGTCCCCGGCGAGGCGGGCCCGCCGACGGCGTTCCCCCGGCAGGTCGAGTACGCGATCGACGCGGAGCGCACCGCCGCGCTCACGGCGCTGGCCGGCCGGATCGGGGTCACGCCGAACACCGTGGTCCAGGCCGGGTGGGGCGTCGTCCTGGGGCGGGTGACCGGACGTGAGGACGTGGTGTTCGGCGCGACCGTCTCAGGGCGGCCCGCCGACCTGTCCGGCGTGGAGTCCACCGTCGGGCTGTTCATCAACACGCTGCCGGTCCGCGTCGAGTTGCGCCCGGCGGAGACCGCCGCCGAGTTGCTGATCCGGCTGCAGGGCGAGCAGGCCGACCTGCTCGACGCCCAGCACGTGGGCCTCGGCGAGATCGCCCGGCAGGCCGGGCTGGGCGCCGCCGAGCGGGGTACCGGGGAGCTGTTCGACACTTTGCTGGTGTTCGAGTCCTTCCCCTTCGACTCGGACGCGATCGACGCCGCGCAGCGGGCCGCCGGCCTGTGCGTCACCGGCGTCGACCGGCCGATCTCGACTCACTATCCGCTGACCCTGATGGTGACCCCCTCCGGGGGACGCTTTGAGATCGTCGCCAAGTACCGCGCCGACCTGCTCGCCGAGTCCGGGGTACGGACGCTGCTGGAGCGCCTGGACCGGGTGCTGCACCGGCTCGTCACCGACCCGCAGGTGCGGGTCGCGGAGCTGGACGCGCTCGGCGACGGTGAGCAGGCGGCGCTGCTGCGGCAGGCCTCGGCCGACGGCCCGCCGCCCTCCGGCGACACGCTCGCCGACCTGTTGGAGCGGGGCGCGGCGCTGCGCCC
>NZ_JBHLZP010000725.1:0-3256 GCF_042429965.1 Actinoallomurus acaciae | reverse complement strand
CTTCGCCGCGACCTCGACCGTCACACCCTTCAACTCCTGACCACCAGCACTCGAACTGGACGAGTCGGAGGTCTTGGAGTCGTCACCGCAGGCCGCCGCGGACACCAGCAGCCCGGCCGCGGCCAACGCGGCGGTCCATCGCGTACCGATCCTCATCGGTCGTCCTCCCTGGCATCGTCGCCGGCGTCATCGCCGGCGGATTCGGCGCCCCAGATCGACGCGCCCGTCTCCAGATCGAAGAAGTGCAGCCGGGTGGTGTCGACGCGCACCTCGATGGAGTCGTCGACCTTGACCTGCGTGCGGGGGCTGAAGCGCGCCACCACGACGGTGTGCGGCGTCTCGAGCGTGCCGAGCACGTCGGTGCCGGCGTCGCGGGCGAGCTCCCTGGTGTCCTCGGTCACCACCGCGGAGGTCTCCAGCCCGAAGTGCACGAGCACGTCGGAGCCCATCGCCTCGACCAGCTCCGCGGTCGAGGTGAGCCGGTCGCCGTCGGCCGCCTCGCCGAGCCGGGCGTCCTCCATGTCCTCGGGGCGGATGCCGACGACGAGGGAACGGCCGATGTGGTCGCGCAGCGCCGGCCTCGGCTCCAGGACCTCGGCGCCGACGCGGAGCTCCTGGCCGCCGATCCTCAGCCGCAGGTCGGCCTCGGTTCCGGTCAGCTCGCCCTGCAGGAGGTTCATCGCCGGGGAGCCGATGAAACCGGCGACGAACAGGTTCGCGGGCCGGTCGTACAGCTCCTGGGGCGGCGCGACCTGCTGCAGCTCGCCCTTCTTCATCACCGCGACCCGGTCGCCGAGGGTCATCGCCTCGGTCTGGTCGTGCGTGACGTAGATCGTGGTGACGCCCAGGTCGCGCTGGATGCGGGCGATCTCGGCGCGCATCTGCACGCGCAGCTTGGCGTCGAGGTTGGACAGCGGCTCGTCCATCAAGAACGCCTGCGGCTCGCGGACGATCGCCCGGCCCATGGCGACGCGCTGCCGCTGGCCGCCGGACAGGTTCCGCGGCCGGCGGTCGAGGTAGTCCTCCAGGCCCAGCGTGCGGGCGGCCTCCTCGACCCGCTTGCGGATCTCCGCCTTGGGCATCTTGCGCAGCGTGAGCCCGAACCCGATGTTCTGCCGGACCGACAGGTGCGGGTACAGGGCGTAGCTCTGGAAGACCATCGCGACGTCGCGGTCGCGCGAGGGCACCCGGTTGACCACCCGGTCGCCGACGCTCACCGTGCCCTCGGAGATCTCCTCCAGCCCGGCGACCATTCGCAGCGCCGTCGTCTTGCCACAGCCGGACGGCCCCACGAGAACGAGAAACTCGCCGTCCGCGATGTTCAGATTCAGATCGTCGACGGCACGCGTGCCGTCCGGATATACCTTGCCGACCCCGGCCAGGACGACCTGTGCCACCGCGCCTCCTCAACCAAAATCCCGGCACGCGATAAGAACGCGTGGCAGCGTTCCTACTCCCCCTTTTACGGAGGCCGCAAGATTTCCCGTCGGCGAAGGCGCTTCGTAAAGAGATCGTTATCTTGCGTGCGTCAAGGCGCGGCCGATGACGACGCGCTGAACCTGATTGGTCCCCTCGACGATCTGCAGGACCTTCGCCTCGCGCATATAGCGTTCGACCGGAAAGTCACTGACGTATCCATAGCCGCCGAGCACCTGGACCGCATCGGTGGTCACACGCATCGCCGTATCGGTCGCGAACAGTTTCGCCATCGCGGCCTGCGTGCCGTACTCCAGGCCGGCGTCACGGCGGCGGGCGGCACTCAGGTACAGCGACCGGGCCGCCTCGACGCCCGTCGCCATGTCGGCGAGCAGGAACTGCAACCCCTGGAACTCCGCGATGGGCCGGCCGAACTGCCGGCGTTCGCGCGCGTACGCCACGGCCGCGTCGAGGGCCGCGCGGGCGAGCCCGACGGCGCACGCCGCGATGCCCAGACGGCCGCCGTCGAGGGCGGACAGCGCGATGGGGAACCCCTGGCCCTCCTCGCCGATCAGGTCCTCCGCCGGCACCCGCACGTCGTCGAAGCTCACCTGTGCGGTGGGCGAGGAGCGCAGGCCCATCTTCCTCTCCGGCGGCGCCGCGTGGATCCCCTCGCCGGTCGCGCCGACCTGCAGGCAGGACACCCCACGGCTCTTGTCCGGCGCGGTGCGGGCGAAGACGGTGTAGAAGTCGGCACGTCCGCCGTGGGTGATCCACGCCTTCGTGCCGTTCAGCCGGTAGACGTCGCCGTCGCGCTCGGCCCGGGTGGTCAGCGCCGCGGCGTCCGATCCGGAGTGGGGTTCGGACAGGCAGTACGCGCCGAGCGTCTCTCCGCCCAGCATGTCCGGCAGCCACCGCTCGCGCTGCGCGGCCGTGCCGTACCGCGCGACCGGGAAGCAGGCGAGCGTGTGCACGCCGACGCCCAGGCCGACGGTGAGCCAGCCGGCCGCCAGCTCCTCGATGACCTGGAGATACACCGCGTACGGCTGCCCGCCGCCGCCGTACTCCTCCGGATAGGGCAGGCCGAGCAGCCCGGCCCGGCCCAGTGTGCGGAAGACCTCGCGGGGGAACCGCCCGGCCTCCTCCCCGGCGGCGGCGCGCGGCACGAGTTCGGCCGCGACCAGGTCGCGGGTCAGGTCGAGTAGATCACGGGCCTCCGGCGTCGGCAGGTCGCGTTCGACGCTCGTCTCCGCAGGGCTCATCGTCCGTCCGCCTCCCCGTCCCTCCTCGACGCTGAAGAGGGAACTCAGGAAAATAGTAGGACGTCCGACTAACCGGGTTCACCGGCGCCCGCGTGAACACGACGCGACGTCGTGCGGCGCCGCCGGGGCGCCGCACGACGCCCCGTCAGGCGTCGACGACGACCAGGTCGCGCGTCACGCCGTTGACGCTCTCGTGACCGTCGGCGGTGCACACGACGATGTCCTCGATGCGCGCGCCGTGCGGGCCGGGGTAGATGCCCGGCTCGATGGAGAAGGCCATCCCCACGTCGAGCGGCTCGGTGTTGCCCGCGACGATGTAGGGCTCCTCGTGGGTCTCCAGGCCGATGCCGTGGCCCGTACGGTGGACGAAGTGCTCGCCGTGGCCGGCCGCGGCGATGATGTCGTGGGCGGCGGCGACGACGGCCTCCGGGGTGACGCCGGGACGCACGGCGGCGCGGGCGGCGGCCTGCGCCTCCTGCAGCACGGAGTAGTAGGCGCGGAAGTCCGCGGGCGCCTCACCGACCGCGTACGTGCGGGTCGAGTCCGAGCAGTAGCCGCTCGGCATGGTGCCGCCGATG
>NZ_JBHLZP010000724.1:0-3259 GCF_042429965.1 Actinoallomurus acaciae | reverse complement strand
TGTGCCGGTTCAAGCTCTCCAGCGGCACCGACAACACCCCGACGTCCGCACGGTTACGGTCCAGCACCCGCCCCAGCGGCCGTGCAGTGGGTCACCCACCGTCTCGCCGCCTCGGCCGATCCCCGCCCGTCCGTGGTGGTGGCCGGCGCCGACGAACTGGCCCGCCGTCACCTCGAACGCCTCTCGGACGCCTGCGAACGCCGCGACGTCCCCCTGACCCTGCTGTACCGGCGCCTGCGGGAGACCGGAGAGGAGATGATCGGCGGCGGCGCGGTCGCGTTCATGCGCCTTGGGAACCACCAGGACGCTGCCCACGCGGCCGACTTCATCGGTCGCGACTACAAAGTTCGTACTATCCCAGATCACCAGGAACGTCGGCGGTAACGAATCCCACACCGACTCCGACACCGTCGGCACAGGAGACTCCGACACGATCAGCCTGTCCACGTCGATCGGCACGTCGACCAACTGGGGCACGACCCGCTCGTCCGGCGCCACCCGGTCTGGCGGCGGCCCGTTCGGCGACCGCTCCACCAACACCGGCGACTCCCGTACGCGCGGCGGCGGCACGAGCGAAACCAACGCCCACAACGAGAGCCGCTCGCTGTCCCGTAACTGGTCCAGCGCCTATTCCTACGCGGTCGGCACAAACTGGAGCGACGCCGACACCGCCCAACGGGTGTACGAGTACGCGGTCGAACCCGTCGCCCTGCAACATTTGCCCGACCATGCCCTCCTGCTGGTCGAAACCCGCCCCGAAGGCAGCCAAAACATCACCTCGGTCGAGTGCAACCCGGCCATCGTCACCCTCGACCGCGTCGCCACCACACCGCTCCCCGACCCGCCGTCACGCCGCCCCGCCCGGGCAGGCCGCGATCCCGCCACCACCGCCGTGGGTCAGACAGCCGCCCGTCGAACCCCCACATACACAGCTTCCGCACACACCCGCACCACCGCCCGGCTACCAGTCCGCCCCCGACCCGCACCCGCACCTCAGTCCCAGGAGTGGAGACCTGGCCAGGTCTGGCCCCATATCTCAGGGTCCTCAGGCAGGCCGCAGCGACCACGGATTCCTGACGCACCTCACCGCAATCCAGAAGACGACGGCCGCTCGGACCCACCACCGCTGTTCGGTGGAGCCGAAGACCGATGAGCGCGATCGCCACGGTACGCGCCCCGACCGAGCCCCCACCAAACCGCTGAAACGGGCCGCCGGGGGGACCGCCGATGGGCGTTGACCACACCACAGACGATTCCGACGCGAACGCCGAGACCGTCGAAGAGAAATCCGACCGCCCTTCGCCACCCCCACCGGACAAGCCCAGCACCGACGGCTATCCCTCCCGCACCGAAAGCCGCCTCAGCGCAGTATCGCCATACCGGTGAGGCCGGCTTCACGTCATCCCCGTTCCACACGGCGGAACTAGGAGGCAACGTCGTCGTCCTCGACGTGCACCAGTCCCTCGGCGAAGGCCCGCTGAACGTCGGCGCGGACGAAGAACGACCCCAGGTTCGCAGGCCCCTTCACATCGCGCGTGGCGTCGTTGAACGCTTCGGCCGGATCCAGCGTCAGTTCAGCCTGTAGTTCGGTGAGACGCTCGTCCAGGTCATCCGGCAGCAGGCCCAGCGCCCTTCACTCTCGCGCCCGCCCGACCAGTTCGGTCGGCGGCCCAAAGCCGGCTTCGAGCTCACCGTCCTCATCAAGGAGGAAGCCGCGGCAGGCGATGTTGAATCAGGTGAGCGCCTCGTCCAGACGACCCGGGCTTCCCAGATATTCACCCACGATGTCCGCCGCTCCGCGATCGACCGGCGACGCCTTCAACCGCACCATCAGCATGCGTGCCTCGTCATCCCGGCCAAGACGTTCCAGCACCTCAATCTTCTCGGCCATCGCCCATTGGGCATCCTCCACCGAGGCTGACGCGATGAAATTGTCGTAGATCTAGAGCGCACGCTTGTCATCACCGACCATGACTCACTGCTCTCCCGCCGCCCCCGCAGCCCAGGCGACGAACGGCGCTCCCCACGCCGACCAGAGCAGATCCAGCCCGTACGCGACCGGCGTCACGATCGTCAGCGCGCCCGCCAGCCCCGGAATGAGCGCGACCAGGGCCAGCACACTTGGCACGCGGTCCCTCGGGCCGATGATCGCCTCGTCGCGTGTCACTGACACCCCGCCCGCGTACCGCTCCGAGGCTCGCCCGTGCGGATCGCAATACCACCCTGCAGGAGGCTGGCCGGTCACGAACGGTCCTTTCCACCACCGGAGCAGCAGTAGCCGGAAGCGCCTATTCTCGCGTGCGCTGGCCGATAACGCCACACGCGAGAATGGCCGGAATGGGGCTCAAAGGTCGAGTCCGGCATCTCATCGCGAAGTTCACTCTTGCTCCGTAACGATCGGACTGGTGCGCGCAGCCAAGATCTCCGGACAGGTCAACCTCGGCGAGGCGCGTCTGTTCAACCCTCGCGGCGTCGCGTTGCGCGCCAGCAGTTGCACGATCGGCGAGCTTTGGCTGGGTGACGCCGCGCCCATCAGCGGATCGGTCAACTTGCGTGGCTCCCAAATCGGTCTCATCCACGCCGCCCCGGAGTCTGGCCGGCCCACGTCAAGCCCGACGGGCTCACCTACAGCTCACTCAATCCGCAGCTACCCGCCAGCCCGCAACTCGCCAAGCAACGCCGCCACCGCACAACACTGACCTGGTAAGCCAAACTCTGGGGCCACGCCTTAGTGGTCCGCGCCGTAAATCCTTCGGGGGTGTTTAGGCTGCGGTTGGCAGAACGGGTTGATGTTCGTGTCGGGGGTCGGGTTCTTTCTGTTCGCGTCGTTTGATCCGGGTCAGTAGGTCATCGAGGTCGGCTGTGGTGAACTTCCATTGGAAGGGCCGGGTGGTCTGGTTGTAGCGGTGCTCGAGGGCGGCCAGCCGGTCTTGCACCTGGTCAAGGCCGGTGAAGTCGTTGGGCGAGACGACCTTGCGCTGCACGATGGAGAAGAAGATCTCCACCTGGTTCAGCCAGGAGGCGTGCACGGGTGTGTGGACCATGACCGCGTTGGGGTAGCGGGCCGCCAGGCGGTCGATCGCGGCTTGGCCGCGGTGGGAGGAGCCGTTGGAGCGCCCCGGGTTGGGTGGAGGGCCTGATACCTGGAAGGGTGAGGGGCTATGGCACCCCCGAGGAAGTACTCCTTGGAGCTGCGTGAACGCGCGGTCCGGCTGGTCTTTGAACTACGTGAGCAGACCGGTGAGAAGACCGGCACGAT
>NZ_JBHLZP010000723.1:0-3267 GCF_042429965.1 Actinoallomurus acaciae | reverse complement strand
GCCCGGGCCACCCCGGCCGCCGCGCCCGCGAGCGGGCCGCCGACCGTCACCGCTTCGAACCTGAAGTTCACTCCCGGCCGTACGCTGCACTACGGCTCGCCGGCCTCCGCCGGGCTGCTGCCCGACCAGGTCGCGGCGATCGCCAAGGACGCCGCGGCGTACGAGACCGCCCTGCCGGGCGCGGCGCACCCGCTGTACCCGGGCGCGGTCGTGCTCGCCGCGCACAATGGCACGATCGTCCAGCACAGCGCGTCCGGTTACGCCCTGCGCTACGCCGACGACAAGCCGACCGAACTGCCGCGCGACCAGTGGATCCCGATGCGCGACGACACGATCTTCGACCTGGCGTCGATGTCGAAGCTGTTCACCACGATCGTCGCGCTGCAACAGGTCGAGCGCGGCACGATCGATCTGGACAAGACGGTCGCGACCTACCTGCCCGACTTCGCCCAGAACGGCAAGGGCACGATCACCCTCCGCCAACTGCTCACCCACACGAGCGGCCTGGAGCCGGACCTGCCGTTCTACGACTACCAGGGCCGCGCCGCCCAGGAGCAGGCGCTGTACGCGGAGAAGCTGCAGAACCCGCCCGGCACCGCGTACGTCTACTCCGACCTCAACCTGATCACGATGCAGTTCATCCTGGAGAAGGTGACCGGCAAGACCCTCGACGTGCTCGTACGCGACGGGATCACCGGGCCGCTCGGGCTGAAGGACACCGGCTACAACCCGCCCGCGTCGGAGAAGAACCGGATCGCCGCGACGGAGTACGAGCACGTGCCGCCCGCGCAGCTCAACCGAGGGCTCGTGTGGGGCCAGGTCCACGACGAGAACTCCTACGCCCTCGGCGGCGTCGCCGGGCACGCCGGGGTCTTCTCCACCGCGCACGACATCGCGATCGTCGCCCAGATGATCCTGGACGGCGGCCGGTACGGCCACGCGCGGGTGCTCAGTGACTCGTCGGTGCGGAAGATCTTCACGAACCTCAACCAGGCGTTCCCCTCCGACTCGCACGGCATCGGGTTCGAGCTGGACCAGCGCTGGTACATGGGCGGCCTGTCCTCCCCGGTGACCGCCGGCCACACCGGCTACACCGGGACCGACATCGTCATCGACCCGCTGTCCCGGTCGTTCAGCATCCTGCTGACCAACCGGGTGCACCCGAGCCGCAACTGGGGCAGTATCAACCCGGCACGTGTCGCGGTCGCCCAGGACCTGGCCCGTGCCATCCCGGTACGGCCGGCCGAGGGCCGTACGGCGTGGTTCTCCCAGACCAAGGACAAGAGCACCGCGACGCTCACCGCTCCGGTGACCGGCGCCACGAAGCTCTCCTTCGACCTGTGGTACGACACGGAGGAGACCGACCTCGGTGTGCTGGAGACCTCATCCGACGGCACGACCTGGACACCGGCGCCGTTCTCCCTGAAGGCGGGCCGCGACTCCTGGACGTCGGACGGCACGTTCTCCGGCTTCGAGGACCGCCGCTGGGCGAAGGCGACGGCGACACTGCCGGCGGGCACCACGCAGGTGCGCTGGCGCTACACGACCGACCCGCTGTACGAGGGCCGCGGCGTGTACGTCGACGGCGTCCGCGCCTACGACGCGCACGGCCACGTCGTCCTCAACGGCGAACGCCCGTCGGACGCGGCGCGCTTCGTCACGAGCGGCTGGGTCGTCAGCTCGAACTAGGGCCGCCTCGGTCGGCCCGGCAGATCCGCCGATCGCGGACCCGCCGGTCGTGCCGCCGCCCCGCTCCGGGGGCGAGCACACCGCGCGGGTCCCCGGTCACGGACGGTGCAGGTCCCGGCCTCCCGGTGCCGACCGTCGAGCATACGTCCGGCCTTGATCGCGGTCCTGCCTGCGGGGACCGGTCCTCAGCGGCTATCGTTCCAAGTGAGGGGAGTACTTCCCAGCGCCGGCCCGGTCAGCACGGACGCCCTTTGCGGTGACCCCGGGCGGCGGCCCGCCGTGCGCGGGTGAAGGAGACCTCGGACGACGAGCCGTTCGAGGAGTCCGCATGTCCACTTCCGTTGCTTCGCCCCTGGTCTGGGTCGTGACCCTCGCGGGCGTGCTGTTCTTCTTCGCGGTGGACTTCGTGCTGACCCGCCGCCCGCACACGGTCGCCTTCCGCGAGGCGCTGGTGTGGACGGCCTTCTACCTCGCCCTGCCGATCGTCTTCGGCGTCTTCGCCTGGCAGCGGTGGGGTGCGAACACGGCGGTCGACTACTTCACGGGCTGGCTGGTCGAAAAATCGTTGTCGGTCGACAACTTGTTCGTGTTCATGCTGCTCATCGCCGCCTTCACGGTGCCTGCGGCGCTCACCCAGCGGGTGCTGCTGTACGGCATCGCCGGCGCCCTCGTCCTGCGCGGCGTCTTCATCGCGATCGGCGCCGCGGCGGTCCAGGCGGTCTCCTGGACCTTCGTGATCTTCGGCGCGATCCTCCTGTTCACCGCCTTCAAGATCATGAAGGACACGGTCACGGGGGCGGGGCACGAGGTCGACGTGTCCTCCCTGCGGTCGGTACGCCTCGTACGGCGCCTGATGCCGGTGACCGACGCTTACCACGGCCCGCGCCTCACCGCCCGCCACGAAGGCCGGCGGGCCCTCACACCGCTCGCGGTCGTCGTCGTCGCGGTGTTCGGCACCGACCTGGTCTTCGCGGTCGACTCGATCCCCGCGGTGTACGGCGTCACCCAGGACCCGTACCTCGTCTTCACCGCGAACGCCTTCTCACTCTTCGGCCTCCGCGCACTGTTCTTCGTGCTGCAGAGCACGCTGAGCAAGCTGGTCCACCTCGGCTACGGCCTGGCGGTCATCCTCGCCTTCATCGGCGTGAAACTGATCCTGCACTGGGCGCACGGGACGTGGACGTGGCTGCCGGAGATCCCCACGTTGATCTCTCTCGCCGTGATCGTCGTGACACTGCTGACGGTCACCCTGACGAGCCTGCGCGCGGGCCGCCGGCAGACCACGGTCGCCGACGGCCGCACCGACCTCAGCCGGCCCTGACCGCCTGCCGGTCGGGCCGCCGATCTCCAACGGCGTACGGCCCCGGCGGCGAGAGTCCGCCGACCTCACCCCGAGCGCCGACAACACGTCGTCGCGGAGGTGACCAGGACCGTCGGCCGATCCAGGGCCTGGACGTGTCCGGCAGGTCCTGGATCAGCCCTGCGGCTACTGGCCGGGCAGGCCCTTGTCGAGGCCGGCGCGCCGCACGCCGCCGGCGAACGCGCCGGCGGCGCTCGATCCGCCCGAGCCGCTCGACC
>NZ_JBHLZP010000722.1:0-3276 GCF_042429965.1 Actinoallomurus acaciae | reverse complement strand
CGGCCTGCGGCGGCTCCGGCGCGCCCTGCGCGACCTCGCCTCCCTGCGCGAGGGCGAGCCCGGCGACCGGCTGCTCGTACGCGCGCTGAACGACCCGCGCGAGCTGGTCCTCATCCATCCGAAGGTGCGTGCCCCCGCCGAGCGGGTCGGGCGGCTGATCCGGCTCGCCCGCGAGGTCGCCGGCCACGGCGGCGACGCCGAGTCGGTGCTGTGGACGGTGTGGCAGGAGAGCGGTCTCGCCGACCGGCTCATGGAACAGAGCGTGGGCGGCGGGGCGCGCGGTGCCGCGGCCGACCGCGACCTCGACGCGGTGGTCGCGATGTTCGACATGGCCGCGCGGTTCACCGACCGGCTGCCGCACGCCGGGCCGGAGTTGTTCCTCGACGACCTGGCCTCCCAGGAGATCCCCGGCGACAGCCTGGCCGAGCGCTCGCCCGACGGCGAGGCGGTGCGCATCCTCACCGCGCACCGCTCCAAGGGCCTCGAATGGGACGTCGTCATCGTCTCGGGCGTGCAGGAGGGCGTCTGGCCGGACCTGCGGCTGCGCGGGTCGCTGCTGGGCAGCGAGGAGCTGATCGAGTCCGCGACCGCGGCGCCGGAGGACGACGAGGTACGCGCGGCGTCCCTGGCGGCCAAGCTCATGGAGGAAGAACGCCGGCTCTTCTACGTCGCGGTGACCCGCGCCCGTCACCGGCTCATCGTGACCGCGGTCGGCGGGGAGGACACCGAAGAACGTCCCTCGCGCTTCCTGCGCGAACTGCTGCCGGACGCCGCCGAGCACGCCCAGCTCGACGAGCGCACCCGGTGGCTGTCGCTGCGCGCGCTGGTCGCCGACCTGCGCTCGGCGGTGACCGACCCCGGCACCGACCCGCAGCTGCGGCGCTCCGCCGCCGGACACCTGGCCCGGCTGGCCCGCAGCGGCGTCCAGGGCGCCGATCCGGGCAGCTGGTACGCCCTGACCGGCCTCTCCCACGACGGGCCGGCCTTCGCCGAGGACGAGCAGCTCGTCCTGTCGCCCTCGCAGGTGGAGACGTTCGAGAAGTGCGGGCTGCGCTGGCTGCTGGCGGCCTGCGTCGGCGCCGAGGACGGCGGCGCGGGGGAGTACGCCACGATGGGCAAGGTGATCCACGCCGTCGCCGAGCTGGTCGGCACCGACGAGGGCGCGACGGACGACGACATCGCCAAGCGCCTTGACGAGATCTGGGACGACCTGGACTTCCGCAGCGTCTGGTACTCCGACAAGCAGCGAGACCAGGCCGAGAAGATGGTCAACAAGTTCCTGGCCTGGCACAACCGCCCCGAGGCCCGCGATGTCGTCTCCGTCGAGGAGTCCTTCGCCCTCGACCTGGGCCGCGTCGTGATCCGCGGGCGCGTCGACCGGGCCGAGCGCGACGACCAGGGCCGTGCCTGGATCGTCGACATCAAGACCTCCAGCACTCACGTACGCGAGGACGACCTCGCCCGGCATCCGCAGCTCGGCGTGTACCAGCTCGCCGTGATGCTCGGCGCGTTCGCCGACAAGGGGCTGATCGAGCCCGGGGGCGCCGAGCTGATCCAGGTCGGCAAGGGCGCCTACACCGCGCGGGTCCGCATCCAGACTCAGGGCCCGCCGTCGGCGGACGAAGACCCCGAATGGCCGCGCAAGCTGGTCGACCGGGTCGCCGAGGGCATGGCGAGCCCGGTCTTCGAGGCCAAGCGCGACGACCACTGCCGTACGTGCCCGGTCCAGAGTTCCTGCCCCGCCCACGAGAACGGCGGGCAGGTCACGTGATATCTCCGCAGGAGCTGGCGCAGCGACTGGGGTTGCCCGAGCCGACGCCCGACCAGGCGGCGGTCATCCAGGCGCCGCTCGCGCCGATGGCGGTGATCGCCGGGGCCGGGTCGGGCAAGAGCGAGACGATGGCCGCGCGCGTCGTCTGGCTCGTGGCCAACGGGCTCATCCGGCCCGAACGCGTCCTCGGCCTCACGTTCACCCGTAAGGCCGCCGCCGAGCTGTCCGACCGCGTACGCCGCCGGCTCGGCCAGCTCCGCGAGCACGACGACCTCATCGACCCCGCGATCCTCGACGGCGAGCCGACCGTCTCGACGTACCACGCGTACGCCGGGCGGCTGTTCGGCGACCACGCGCTGCGGGCGGCGCTGGAGCCCACCATGCGGCTCATCACGCCCGCGGTGGCCTGGCAGATCGCCGCCCGTGTCGTGGACGCCTACGACGGGCCCATGGACCACGTCGACTGGGCGCCCGACACCGTCACCAAGGCGGTCATCGCGCTGGCCGGCGAGATGTCGGAGCACCTGCGCGTGCCCGGCGACATCCGCGAGGTCGGCGCGTGGCTGCGCGAACGCCTCGCCGAGGTCAAGAAGCCCACCAAGACGCACCAGGGCAGGATCATGGACACCCAGGCGCTGCGCGAGCAGCTCCTGCCGCTCGTCGAGGCGTACCAGCGCGCCAAGGCCAGGCGCGAGGTGCTCGACCACGGCGACCAGCTCGCGCTCGCCGCGCGGATCGCCCGCGATCACCGCGAGGTCGGCGTGATCGAACGCTCCCGCTACGGCGTGGTGCTGCTCGACGAGTACCAGGACACCAGCCACGCGCAGCTCGTCCTGCTGAAGTCGATCTTCGGCGGCGGCCACCCGGTGACGGCCGTCGGCGACCCCTGCCAGTCGATCTACGGCTGGCGCGGCGCCAGCGCGGGCAACCTCCTCGGCTTCGTCCGCGACTTCCCCGAGGGCGACCGCCTCGCCCCGATGCGGCAGCTGTCCACCAGCTTCCGCAACGGTGAGCGCATTCTCGACGCCGCCGCCCGCATCCAGACGGAGCTGCGCGAGGAGGCCAAGGACGTGCCGCGCCTGTGGCCGGGCGCGGCCCAGCAGGCGCGCGGCCGCATCGAGTGCGCGCTGCTCGACACCGTCGAGGACGAGGCCGAACGTCTGGCCGAGCGTCTGGCCGCGCTGCTGCGCCAGCCGCGTGAGATCGCCCCCGACGGCGCGGTCTGGGACCACGTCACGCGGCACGGCCCCGGGCTGCAGGCGTCCGACATCGCCGTCCTCGCCCGCAAACGCTCGCAGTTCCCCCTGATCAGGACGGCGCTGGAGGCGCGCGGCATACCGGTGGAGGTCGTCGGCCTCGGCGGCCTGCTCACCGTGCCCGAGGTGCAGGACGTCGTCGCCACGCTCAAGGTCGTGCACGATCCGTCCGCGGGCGCGTCGCTGGCGCGGCTGCTCACCGGGCCGCGCTGGCGCCTCGGCCCCCGCGACCTCGTCGCGCTCGGCCGC
>NZ_JBHLZP010000721.1:0-3280 GCF_042429965.1 Actinoallomurus acaciae | reverse complement strand
GTCCGCGGCGTACGGCCCGGTCTCGGGGCCCGCCGCGGTGGCCCGCTCGACGTGCAGCGCCTGCACGGGACAGGCCGCCGCGGCCCGCAGCACGTTCTGGCGCTGGTCCTCGGAGGGGGCGGGGTCGTAGGCGAGCGCCTCACGGCCGTTCATCGAAAAGACCTCCGGCGCCATGAAGACGCACTGCCCGTACCCCTGGCACCGTGTCAGATCGACCACGACTCTCACCCGGGTCCCCCCTTCCGGGCGCGCGTTCCGCCCGTCCCCCGTTACCGGGGACCTACCCGGGTTCGGCGGCCGGTAGTTTCCCCAGGTGACGGCTCATTCGGCGGAAGCCTGTTTGACGGCGTAGGCGCCGATGCCGTTCTCGAGCAGGTCGAAGGCGCGGTCGGCCGCCGCGCGCAGGTGCGGGAGGATCGCCTCCAGGCTCTCGCCGGCCAGCCGCCGCCGCAGGTACTCACCCGTGACCGTACGGGTCAGCGCGACCAGTTGGGCGGCGACGAACCGCGGGGTCGGGTCGTCGGGGTCGGCATCGGTCTCGTCGGCCAGCACCTCTGCCAGGTACTCCTCGCGCAGTTCGTGCATATGCCGGATCCGCGAGGTCAGGGCCGGGCTCTCGGCCACCATGCGGTGGAAGTCGGCGGCGCCGCCGGCGATCCCGTACCGCCAGTCGCGCTCTTCCAGGGCGGCGTGGAAGTCGCGGCGCACCGCCTCGACGGCCGACCGGCCCGCCGGCCGGCGGGCCACCACGCGCCCGAGCCCCCGCACCGCGGAGTCCTGCCGGTCGAAGAACAGATCCTCCTTGGTGCGGAAGTAGTTGAAGACCGTGTTGACCGACACGTCGGCCGCCTCGGCGACCTCGGCGACCGTGACCTTCTCGAACCCGCGCAGCATGAACAGGCCCATGGCGACGTCCGCGATGCGCTGACGGGTCTCGCGCTTCTTGCGCTCGCGCAGGCTCAGTTCTTCTGCCACGCCGCCGATCGTACCTACTTGGTGTCACACTAAATTTGTAGTGACACCAATATTGTGCCAGTGTGGGCGGCATGGATCACGTCATCGAGGCGCGTGGCCTCGCCAAGTCCTTCACCGGCGCGGAGGCGGTCCGCGGCGTCGACCTCACCGTGAGAGCCGGAGAGATCGTCGGATTCCTCGGCCCGAACGGCGCCGGCAAGACGACCACCCTGCGGATGCTGACCACTCTGCTGCGCCCGACGGCCGGCACCGCGACGGTGGCCGGGTGCGACCTGACCGCCGACCCCGCCGGCGTGCGCCGCCACATCGGCTATGTCGCCCAGGGCGGCACGACGAACCCCTCCTGCACGGTCATGCGGGAACTGGTGCTGCAGGCGCGGCTGTACCGGGTGCCGGACCCGCACGCCCGGGCGCAGGAGCTGCTGGAACGGTTCGGGCTCACCGACCGGCCCGTCGGCTCCCTGTCCGGCGGGCAGAAACGCCGCCTCGACATCGCCCTGGGCATCGTGCACGTCCCCGCGCTGGTGTTCCTGGACGAACCGACGACCGGCCTGGACCCGCAGAGCCGCGCCGAGGTGTGGCGCCACGTCCGGCGGCTGCGCGACGAACACGGCACCGCGATCTTCCTGACCACCCATTACCTGGAGGAGGCCGACGCGCTGTGCGACCGGATCCTCATCATCGACCGGGGACGCGTCATCGGCGAGGGCACGCCCGATGACCTCAAGCGCCGCCTGTCCGGCGACATCGTCACCGTCGAGATCGACGGTGACCCGGGTCAGGCCCGGGCCGCGCTCGCCGGCCTGGACGCCGTACGCGAGGTGCGGGTCACCGGCGGGACGCTGCGTCTCACCGTCGAGCACGGCGACCGCATCCTCCTCCAGCTCACCCGCGCCCTGGACGCCGGCGGCGTGGAGCCGCGGTCGGTGCGCCTGACCCGGCCCACCCTCGACGACGTCTTCCTCGCCCTGACCTCACCGGAGGCGGCCCATGCCGCATGACACCTGGCTGATCTTCCGGCACCAATTGCGGCTGTCCCTGGGCAGCCGGCTCGGACTGGTGTTCGGCGTGCTCCAGCCCGTCCTCAACCTCGCGCTGTTCGGCCCGCTGCTGACCACCTACCTGGGGCCCGGCAGCTGGCAGGTGTTCGTGCCCGGCGTCCTGATGCAGCTGGCGCTGCTGAGCGCGGGGCTGGCCGGCTTCGGCATCGTCTTCGACGCGCGTTTCGGCGTGCTCGACCGCCAGCGGGTCACCCCCGCCCCGCGTACCGCGCTGCTGCTGGGCCGCGTGCTCACCAACGTGGTCGTGCTGCTGGGCCAGTCGCTGCTCGTCATCGCCGTGGGGTTCGCGTTCGGGTTCCGGGCGCCGCTCGCCGGGCTGCTCGTCGGCCTGGCGCTGCTCGTGCCGCTGGCCGTCGGCCTCGCCGCGCTGTCGTACGCCTTCGCGCTCACGCTCCGCCGCCAGGAGATGTTCGCACCGCTGTCCAGCACGGTCATCGTGCCGATGCTGCTGCTGTCGGGGGCGCTGCTGCCGATGTCCACGGCGCCGGCGTGGCTCGACGTGCTCTCCCGCGCGACGCCGTTCCGGTACGCGGTGGAGGGACTGCGGGCGGCCTTCGCCGGCCGTTACGCCTCGGCCGCGCTGACCGGCGGCGTCATCGTGTTGCCGGCGTTCGCGGTGGCCGCCGTCGCGGTCGGCACCCGCACGTTCAGCCGCTGGAACGCGTGACGCCGACGGTCTCCATGACGGGCAGCTCCCCGATCACCTGCCCGCGGGCGGCCACCGACCGCTGGGCGACGAACGCGCCGACCAGCACGATCAGGCCGCCCGCGAGCTGGACCGGGGACAGGTGCTCGCCCAGGATCACCCAGGCGAACACCGCCGCCGCGACCGCCTCGACGTAGCCCACGGCGCCCGCGATCGGCGCCGACAGCCGGTGCACGGCGGCGACGCTGGTGACGTACGCGACGACCGTGCTGATCAGTACCAGCAGCGTGAGCAGGAGCCAGCCGGGCGCGGTGTGGCCGCCGAGCGCGACCTCCACGCCGAACTCGTGCCAGGGCACGTTCCACGGCGGGGCGCAGACGGCGAGGACGACCACGGCGATGGCGAAGCCGGTGGCGGTCATGACGAGCGGGTCGACGCGCCCGACGGCCCGGTCGGCGGCCAGGAAGAACGCGGCCTGGCACGCCGCCGCCCCCAGCCCGGCGAGCACGCCGATCAGGTCCAGCCGCAGCCCCGCCCACACCTGCACCACACAGGCGAGGCCGACCAGCGCGATGCCGACCCCGACCGCGGCCGAACG
>NZ_JBHLZP010000720.1:0-3283 GCF_042429965.1 Actinoallomurus acaciae | reverse complement strand
GGGAGCGCCGGCGGGGCCGCCGGGCCGCGGCCGAACGGGCGCGCGCCATGACGAACGTCCTGCCTCCCCGCGAGACCGGCACGCTCGCCGCACTCGCCGCCGCCCCGCACGCCGACGTCATCTTCGTCGCGCACACGGGAGCGGACGACCTGCTCTCCCCGGCCGACATCTGGCGGAACATTCCGATGGGGCAACCTCTGCGCGCCCGCTGGTGGAGGGTTCCCTGCGAGGAGATCCCGCGGGAGGATCGGGAGCGCTGGCTGTATGACTGGTGGGAGACCATCGACGACTGGATCGCGGAGAACCGGCCGGAAAGCCGTGAACAGGCGTGATCCCACCACCATGTGGGGCTAGCGCATAGTTCCTGCTACTTCTACCGGGGTAGCCCGGTACCCAATGGTCGGATCCGACGGAAGACTGAACCCGGCAACCGGGGACCGTCAGCCGGCGGATTGGCAGAGGGGAGTGTCATGACAGCCGCGGCTCCCTCCACTCGGACCGGACGGTCTCGGCCGTCGGTCTGGACGGCGGGCTCGCCGCGGTGGAGATCGGTGACGGTCCAGGCGGCGCTGGTGTCAGCCGTGCTCGTCCCCGCGGTGGCCGAGGGGGGGCTCTGGGTCCGGCACCCACTCACGACCGTGGTCAACCTGCTGGTATCCGCTGGGGCCATCGGAGCAGGGGCGCTCCTGGCAGGGGATGCGGAACAGCGGTTCACGGGCTACGTCCTGATCGCGTCGGGGGTCACGCGACCACTGGAATGGGCGGACGAGTGGGCGTCGGGCCCGGGACCGCTGTACGCGCAGGTCTTCGAGTACCTGCCGATCGCCCTCACCGCGTGGGCGCTGCTGCGCTATCCCGCGGTGTCCCTGGGACGGCACCGGCGCCGCTTCATGGTGGTCCTGGCCGTCTGGGTGTTCGCGCTCCCGGCGGCCGAGGCCTGCGTCGCGCGCCCGGCCTGGGTCGGCATCCCCGACGCCACGCCGGCGACGTGGTGGCCGAACGTGTGGGCCGACCGGCGGGTCTACGACGTCCTCGACTACACGCTGGTGGTCGGCTGTGCGCTGCTCGCCGTCGGATTCCTGGTGTTCATGCTGCGGGGCCTGCGCGTCGGCGGCCGGCGTGACCGCACCGTACGGCTGCCGGTGGCCGCCGCGGGCATCCTCGTGGCGGTCGCCTCGGGCGCGGCGGTCGTCATCACCGCGCTCGCCGGGCGGCACGAAGAGGTGTTCGCCCTCGAGGGCATGGCCGAGCTGGGCGTGCCCATCGCCTTCCTGGTGTCGTTCGCGCAGCGGCGGCTGACACGGCTGTCCTCGCTGATGACCGTGTTCGACACCGCGTACCCGACCACGCACGTGCTGCGGGAGCTGCTGCGGCACAACCTGCGCGATCCGGGCCTGGACCTCCTGGTCTGGTCCGAGGCAGACCGGGCCTACCTGACGGTGGACGGGGAGACGGCCGACGTCGAGGCCTCCTCGCGCGACCGCCACACCATCCCGGTGCACGGCCGCGGAGACCGGCTATTGGCTTTACTGGTCGTCGACGCCGACATGGCCGGAGACGGTGAGGTGGCCGGGGCCGCGGTGGCGATCAGCAAGCTGGCGCTGGAGAACCTCATGCTGTCGCGGCGGCTGCTGACCGCCGACTACGACGCGCGCCAGCTCATCGTCGCCGACCTGCACGACGGGGCGCAGAAGGACCTGTGCGCGCTGCGCGTGGCGCTGTCCAAGATCGAGCACGCCGAGCCCGATCAGGTTCCGGCGCTCGTGGAGACGGCCGACCGGCTCGTGGCGGGTGCCCTGCGGGAGCTGCGCGACCTGGCCCACGGCGTCTATCCGCACACGCTGACGCACGCGGGCCTGGCGGCGGCGATCGAGGAGACCGCCGACTGCCTCGGCCTGATCGTGCACCTCACCACGCCCGAGCACCGCCTGCCGGCGACGGTGGAGAAGACCGTCTACTTCTTCGTCGGCGAGGCGCTGACGAACGCGCACAAGCACGCCGGCACGATCCATGTCCAGGTGGCCGTCCGGCAGTCCGGGGGTGTCATCGTCGCCGAGGTCACCGACGACGGTGTCGGCGGAGCCGACGGGGAGGGTCCCGGGCTCGCCCGGCTGCGCGACCGCATCGAGGCGTACGGCGGACGCCTGCAGGTCCGCAGCCCGCACGGCGCCGGCACGCACGTGGTCGCGAGGATCCCGTGCGTGTGATCGTGGCGGACGACGTGCCGATGCTCCGCGACCTGTACCGGCAGAGCATCCAGGCCCTCGGCGTCGACGTGGTGGCCGAGGCCGCCACGACCGCCGAACTGCTCGTCCAGGTGCGCGGTCACCGGCCCGACGCGGTGCTGGTGGACATCAACTTCGGCGGTCACCTCGGGCGGCCGCAGGACGACGACGGGCTGCACGCCGCCGAGCGGCTGCGCGCGGACGACCCGCGGCTGGGCATCGTGATGTTCTCGGTGCACATGACGCCCGCGTACCTGCGGCGCATCACCGCCATCGGCGACGGCACGCACATCGGCTACCTCGGCAAGGAACGCATCAAGGACGCGCAGACGATCGTCGACGCGCTCGCACGCGTCACCGCGGGGGAGACGGTCATCGACGGTGCGCTGGCCGAGCAGATGCTGCGGACCCGCCGCGTCCAGGACCCGATCGCCCTGCTCACGGCGCGGCAGCGCGAGGCGCTGGAACTGCTCGCCCAGGGCCGTACGAACAAGGCGATCGCCGAGCGGATGAAGGTGGCCGTGCCGACCGTCGAGGCGTACCTCAGCGAGGTGTTCAAGACCCTCGCCATCCCGGCGTCGCCCGATGACCACAAGCGCGTCCTGGCCGTACTGGCCTGGCTGCGCAGCGCGGGGGCGCGACCGGCCGGCGACCGTACGGCCCGGAGCCGGGAGGCGTGATGGCGCAGGCGATCGGCGTGGACCTGGGGACCACGTACTCCGCCGTGGCGGCGGCCCGGCCGGGCCGCCGTCCGGAGGCGCTGTGGAACCACGAGGGCGATCTGCTCACGCCCTCCGTCGTCCTCCTCTCCGGCGCGGGCGAGGCGTTCATCGGCAAGACCGCCAAGCACGCGACGAAGAACGTCCCCGGCGACTGCGTCGAGCTGGTCAAACGGCGGGAGGGCGCAACCGGCTGGACGTTCACCGACTCCCGGGGCGGCGTGCGCGGCGCCGAGGAGATCCAGGGCCTGATCCTGCGGCGGCTGGCCGAAGGCGCCGCGGCGGCGCTCGGCGAGCCGGTCGGCGACGTCGTGCTCACCGTGCCGGCCGGTGCCGGAG
>NZ_JBHLZP010000719.1:0-3310 GCF_042429965.1 Actinoallomurus acaciae | reverse complement strand
AGGTGGGCGGTCAGCAGGAGCGCCGGCATCGCGAGGCCGGCCGCGCGTACGAACCCGGCCGCCTCGCCGCCCGACAGGCCGAGGTCGCGGGCGGCCTGTGGCACGACATAAGACGCCGTGTTGGGCAGTACGAGAACCGCGGCGGGAATCGCGGTGACGAGCACGATGAGGAGAATTGCAAGGCCGGCCGGATCCCGCCGCTGCACTTCACGACTTTCGGGGTGAATTTCGGGAAGATCGGTCATTGGGCGTCTCCCGGAGTCATCCCCGTTTCCAACTGAATTCGTTAAATGTCCGACTTCGCTGGAATTTTTATTCTGTTCCACGGGGAACGCTGAAGAGTCAACCCGACATTAGCGCGCCGGCGCGCCTTCCACCCGCCATCCGAGCCAAATCGCCGTCGTCCACAGAGCCGCGAATATGATCCCGAGAAAGAACATCGTCGTCACCACGAAACCGGTGGCTATCACCAGAAGCTGCAACACACTCCCGGCGACATACGCCCACCGGAACCGCAGCAGACCTGCGATGATCAGCCCGGCAACGGCCAGGACGCCGCCCACGACGCCCGCCGTCGTGCCGTCCGCATGCGCCACGGAGATCGCCACCGGAATCGACAGAGCGGTCACGACCGTCTGAAGGGCGAGGACGACGGCACACAGTCTTCTCACGCTCGAACCGCCTTTGCGGCGCGCGACTCCGGGCCCGTAACGATCATTGTGCCGCCTTCATCAGCAGCCGGGCATCGCCCGCCGTCGCCACCGAACCGGTGATCAACACTCCGGCCCCGGCGAACTCTCCCGACTGGTCCGCGAGCCCGATCGCCTGGTCGATCGCGTCGTCCAGCCGGGGCACCAGATGAACTCGATCTTCGCCGAAGACATCGCGTGCCACCACGGCCAGTTCGTCCGCCGGCATCGAACGCGGTGAGGAGTTACGCGTGACGATCAACTCGTCGATGATCGGCTCGAGCTCCTCCAGAACGCCCAGGACGTCCTTGTCGGCCATGACGGCGAGAATCCCGATCAGGCGGGTGAACCCGAACTCCTCGGTGATCGCCGCGACGGTGGCCGCCATACCGGCCGGGTTGTGCGTCGCGTCGACCAGGACGGTCGGCCCCGTCCGCACGACCTCCAGCCGCCCGGGCGCGGGCGCGCCGACGAACGCCGCGCGTACGAGGTCGGTGTCGAGCCGGTCGTCACCGCCCGGCTCACCGGTGGCCCGCCCGCGCGCGAACGCCTCGACCGCGGCCAGCGCGCAGGCGGCGTTGCTCGCCTGGTAGTCGCCGAACAGTGGCAGGAACACCTCGTCGTAGGTGCCGAGCAGGCCCTGCAGGCGGACCCGCTGCCCGCCCACCGCCAGCTCCCGCTGCAGGACGCCGAACTCGATGCCCTCGCGCGCGACGGTCGCACCGACCTCGGTGGCACGGTGCAGGAGCACCTCGGCGGCCTCGACGGGCTGCTGCGCGAGGACCGCGATCGACTCCGGCTTGATGATCCCGGCCTTCTCCGCCGCGATCGCCTCGATGGTGTCCCCGAGATACTCGGTGTGGTCCAGCCCGATCGGCGTGACCACGGCCACGGCCCCGTCGGCGACGTTGGTGGCGTCCCAGGCGCCCCCCATGCCGACCTCGACCACGGCGACGTCGACCGGGGCGTCGGCGAACGCGGCGAACGCCATCGCGGTGAGCATCTCGAAGAACGAGACCTTGACGTCATGCTTGGCGTCGACCATCTCGGCGTACGGCAGGACGTCGTCGTACAGCTCGGCGAAACGCTCGGCGCCGACCGGCTCACCGTCGACACCGATCCGCTCGCGCATGGTGTTCAGCTCGGGACTGGTGTACATCCCGACCCGCAGACCACGCTCACGGAGAAGGGCGTCGATCATCCGCGCGGTGCTCGACTTGCCGTTGGTCCCCGTGACATGGATCACCGGGTACGCGCGCTGCGGCGAGCCGAGGATGTCGACCAGGTCCCGGATCCGGTCCAGCGAGGGGTCGACGTCCCACTCGACCCCACGCGCCCTGATACCGGCGACGGCGTCCTCGTAGCTGCTCCCTGTCACGCTCAGAAGCCTACTAACGCCACCGGACCGGTCCGCCTCCCCCGCCCCGCGGAAGGCGACGCGGCGGTCATCCGGCGGTGAAGAACAGGCCGGCGCCGTGGGCGTCGCGGGCGGAGACGAAGAACCCGTCGCCGGCCGGGCGCGTCGCGTGGCCGCCGCCCTCGACGATCGTGCGCGCGGCGGCGACGTCGTCGACCACGACGGTCAGCGCCGCCGGGTACGACGCGGCCGGGACGGGCTCGCCGGGAAGCACCTCCTCGGCGTCCGAGGCCCGGACGATCTCCAGGCGCCCATCCTCCAGGGCCAGTACCGTCCGGGGCCCCTGCCGCTCGGGGGCGGTCTGCAGAATGCGGGCGTACCGGGCGGTGACCGCCGCGAGAACGGAGTCCTCGACCACGACCAGCGCCGCCGCCAGGGACCGCGCGCCGTTGGGATGGCGCAGGTAACGCGGCTGGTGCACGTACCGGCGGGTGAGGTGCTGGGCGATCCCCACATAGGCCTCGGGGGTCGAACGCGGGTCGAGATGCACGGCGCGCGCCCGCATGGTGCGGGTCCCGTCTTCGGTGTCGACGTCGCGTTCCAGGTTCAGGACGCCGGAGGTGCGCAGCCCGGCACCGGTCAGCCGCCGGTCGACGGCCTCGGCGTCCCCGGTGTCGAAGTTGAGCAGCCGGAATCCCTCGTACTGGTCGACCATCGCCTTGGTGTGCCAGGGGTCGGGCGCCGACTCGTCGACGATGCCCAGCAGTTCGATGTAGGCGCCGCCGAACAGCGCGCACCGGTTGGCCGTGCACCCCAGGACCGGCGGTTCCCCGGGACGCTCGTTCAGCAGGTGCCGGGAACGGGGGCTCAGGGTGAAGCCGAGCGCGATGTAGGTGCGCTCCAGCGCGTCCAGATCGCGGGTCACGATGCCGGCGTGGTGGAGGCCGTGGATGTCGTGTGTCATGGGCCGATGCTGCACCGGCCGCCGCCGCCCCGTCCCCACGGAGCCCTGCACACGCCGTGATCCGACACCGACCTACCATCGTCGGGTGGAATCGGTCATGCTCGACCAGGTCGACCTGCAGTTGGTGCACGCGCTTCACCTCGACGGGCGGGCGCCCTTCAGCAGGATCGCCGAGGTCCTCGGCGTCTCCGACCGCACGGCGGCCCGTCGCTTCGCGCGGCTCCGCGCCACGGGCCTGGCCCGCGTCACCGCCGTGATCGACGGGCGCGGCACCGGCCGCGCCGAATGGCTGCTGCGCCT
>NZ_JBHLZP010000718.1:0-3317 GCF_042429965.1 Actinoallomurus acaciae | reverse complement strand
GTACGCCTGCTGGCCGAGCGCGGCGCGCTGGGGCGACGGACGGTGGCCGTGCACGCGACCCACCTGACCGCCTCGGACGTGGCACTGCTGGGCGGCGCGCGCACGGGCGTGTGCATGTGCCCCACGACCGAACGCGACCTGGCCGACGGCATCGGCCCGGCCCGTGCCCTGACCGACGCCGGTTCGCCGCTGTCGCTGGGCTCGGACCAGCACGCGATGATCGACCTGTTCGAGGAGGCGCGGGCGGTCGAGCTGGACGAACGCCTGCGCACCCGGGAACGAGGCCACTGGACCGCCGCCGAGCTCCTGACCGCCGCCACGGCGGACGGCCACGCGGCACTGGGCTGGCCGGAGGCGGGCCGCATCGCCCCCGGCGCGTACGCGGACCTGGTCACGGTGGCGAGTGACTCGGTACGCCTGGCGGGCACGACCCCGGACCACCTGGCCGAGTCCGTGATCTTCGCCGCGTCCCCCGCCGACGTACGCCACGTGGTGATCTCCGGCCGCGAGATCGTCCGCGACGGCCACCACCTCCTGGTGGACGTCCCGGCCGCCCTCACGGAGTCGATCGCCGCGGTGACGGGCTGATCGGGCGTTGGTCACGGGGGGATCCCTACCGTCGGCCGGGCGGACAGATCACCGCCGTCCATGGAACGGCCGGATCGAAGACCGCAGCCTTCGCCACCCGAGTCTCCCTCGAGCGCCATGGCCTATGCGGTGATGTCGGCGGGCGATCAGTGCCATCGCGTGTACGGGTTCACGCTTCCGCGCTCGTGAGTCCCTACGGGCGAGGCGTGCCGCTCGGTACCGCGGGGTCAGGTCGCCCGGGCGCGGCGGCGGCCGGTGCCGCCGAGCACGAGCCAGACTCCGGGCTCGACCTCCCGTGACCGTGCGCGCATCTCGTCGCCGAGGTTGTCCGGCCACCGGGTGCGCGCCGACCAGCGGACCGCCCTCAGCCTGGCCTCGGTGAGGTCCGCTCCGGTGAGGTCGGCGCCGGTCAGGTCCGCGCCCGTGATGTCGGCGCGGACCAGGCGGGCGCGGCCCAGGCGCGCGTCGGAGAGGTTCGCGCGGGTCTGGCGGGCGCCGGTCAGGTCCGCGCCGGTCAGTTCGGCCGGTGCCAGGTCGGCGCCGGTCAGGTCGGCCCCGGTGAGGTCGGCGCCGGTCAGGTCCGCGCCGGCGAGGTTGGCCCGGGTGAGGTTCGCGAAGAGCAGGTCGACCCGGGTCAGGTTCGCGCTCATCAGCTGCGCGCGGATCAGGCGGGCGCCGGCGAGGTTCGCCCGTACCAGGTTCGCCGAGATCAGGTCGGCGTCGGCCAGCGCCGCGCCGACCAGGTCCCGCCCGGCCAGGTCGGCCCCGATGAGGTTCGCACCGGTGAGATCCGCGCCGACCAGGTCGACGCCGGCGAGGTTCGCGCCGGGGACGGGGTGGAGCGGCTCGGGGGTCCGGACTCGGGCGGGGTACACGTCGGCCGTGGCCTGGGCTCCGGCGGCGATCAGAAGCCGGGCCCACCAGGGCGAGACGGTCAGATGCACCCAGGGCCGCAGCGGGCGGGCCGCCGCGACGAGTCTGGCGGCCATGCGCCTAGCGTCGTCCGTCATCCGCGGCCTCCTCTCGTCCGGCCTCGTGCATCTCACTCGCAGAAGATACGGCCTCCGGAGCCTCTCGGAGGCCTGGTCTCGTTCACCGGCTGCGATCATGCTCACGGCGGCCACGCCACCACCAGCGAAACGAGCCCGGCGACGGGCCTGCCCGCACGCATCGACTCCCGCCGCCACACCATTCACCGAACCCGCCGATTTCTTCGTCTCGGCATGTCGAGAGCCGGACGCCGGCTCCGACTGCGCGGTGAGGAACCCGCCTCGGCACGACGACACGGCGCCGATCCGTTCGGCGCGGAGACAGAGGATTCATCATGGGATGGCCAGTGGTGCACTTCGAGATCATCGGCACCGACCCGGCGGCGCTTCGCGGCTACTACGGTGAACTGTTCGGCTGGGCGTTCGACCTCGGCGACGCGGTCACCGAGAAGGTCTCGCAGCCGGGCACGTACGGATTCGTGGACGGTGGCACGACCGGCGACGGTGACGGCATCAACGGCGGCGTCGCCGGTGGCCGCGGCCACCGGCCCGCGGTCCTGTTCTACGTGGGAGTCCCGGACGTCGCGGCCGCACTGCGGAGGGCCGAGACTCTCGGCGGGCGGCCGTTGATGGGGCCCGAGCCGGAGTCGGGCGACTTCACGGTCGGCCACTTCGCCGACCCCGAGGGCAACGTCATCGGCGTCGCCGGACCGTCGGCGTGAGGGGGAGCGATGAGATACCTACTGCTGATCTACGGAAACCCGAGGAACTGGGAGCACCCGCTGTTCCTACGAGATCCGCGATTCCTGGCGCTGCCGGAGACCGAACGCGAGGAGCTGACCAGGCAGGCCGAGGCCCTGCGCGGGGAGCTCACCGAGTCCGGTGAGCTGCTGATGGGCGTGGCGCTGGCCGACCCGGGGAGCACCCGCACCGTCCGGGTCCGCGACGGCGCCCCGGCCACCACGGACGGGCCCTACATCGAGGCCAAGGAACACCTGGCCGGATACCTCATGGTCGACTGCGAGACCCCCGAACGCGCGGCGGAGATCGCGTCCCGCCTCCCGGAGGCACGCTTCGCCGCCGTGGAGGTGACTCCGATCACGGACACGGCCGGTCCGGGGGTGTGAGGAATCCTGGTGGCGCCGTGCCGGTGGTTCTGAGGGACGGCGCCGTCGAGGACCGTCAGGGACCGGACGGTCGCCCGCCGCCGCTACGCCGAGGCGCGGGCGTGCCGCGGACACCTCAGTGGCGGCGGAGATCGCGTTCTGCCCCCCGGAGGCACGCTTTGCCGCCGTGGAGGTGGCTCCGATCACGGACACGGCCGGTCCGGGGATGTGAAGAACCCCGGCGGCGCCGGGCCGGTCGTCCGTCCGGATGGACGGTGCCCTGGAAGGCCGTCAGGGACCGGACGGCCGCCCGCCGCCGAGGCGCGGTCGCGCCGCGAACACCTCAACGGCCCAACAGGGCCGTCGGCCAACCTACGTAAAGCCCACCATCGTCACCAGCGCCGCAGCCCAACATCACGGCCACGCGATAGCACCTCCGCGTCCAACCACCTGCCACACCCCGGCCTCCACGACGGCACAATGGCCCAAAGACAACGCCCCGCCGCTCGGCGGCCGGTATCCGGGCCAAACCGGTACGGCGCGCCGGCGCTGCGGGGGGACCCCGGCCACTGGAGGCTGCGACGCTGCTCCCGCCGACCGCCGACCGCCGACCGCCGACCGCCGACCGCCGACC
>NZ_JBHLZP010000717.1:0-5812 GCF_042429965.1 Actinoallomurus acaciae | reverse complement strand
TGGGGCTGGTGTCGGTACTGGCCCCCGCGATCGTCACCGGCAACACCACCATCGTGACCGCATCCGAGCCCGCACCGCTGCCCGCCATCACCCTCGCCGAAGTCCTCGCCACCTCCGACCTCCCCGGCGGCGTCGTCAACATCCTCACCGGCCATCGCGCTGAGCTGGCGCCGTGGCTGGCCTCGCACATGGACATCAACGGACTCGACCTCACCGGCGCCCCACACGAACCTCGCCACCCAGTGCGAACAAGCCGCCGCGACCAACCTCAAACGCGTCCTGCGCCCCGCCGAAAACGACTGGACCACCGACCCCGGCACCGCCCGGATGACCACATTCCTGGAAACCAAAACCGTCTGGCACCCCGTCGGCATCTGAAAGTCTCAGGCGCTGCGCGAGGCCAGAACGGCGGATGCGAATGGTGATCGCCGGGCCGCTCGTACCCGACGGGCTCATGGAGCCGCCGGGCGTCGCTCACGTCGGCCGAGCACCGCGCTCGCCCCCAGCGTGGCGAGTCCGAGTACGGACAGTCCGGCTCCGACCAGGCTCGGCGCGGTGTAGCCCTCCCCGGCGGCGATGACCAGGCCGCCGAGCCAGGCTCCCAGCGCGTTGGCCAGGTTGAGTGCCGAGTGGTTGAGTGCCGCGCCGAGCATCTGGGCGTCGCCGGCCACCTCCATGAGCCGCAACTGCAGGCATACGACCAGCACCGACCCCGCCGCGGCGGTGGCGAGGACGGCGAGGACGAGGGACGCCGCCGAGTGGGCGGCCAGCAGCATGAGCGCCAGCACGGCCGCCATCGCGAGCCCGGCACCGGCCAGTGAGGGGAACAGTGCCCGGTCGGCCAGCCGGCCGCCGAGCGCCGTCCCCGCCACGCCGCCGATCCCGAAGGCGAGCAGCACGACCGGCACGAAGGAGGAGCTCGCCCCCGCCACGTCGGTGACGGTGGGCGCGATGTAGCTGTACATGGCGAACATGCCGCCGAAGCCGACGACGCCGGTGAGCAGGGTCAGCAGCACCTGGGGCCTGCGCAGCGCCCCCAGCTCCGTACGGATCCCGGCGCCCGGGGAGGCCGGTGCCGATGGCACGAGGAGCAGGACGGACAGCACGGTGAGCCCGGCGAGCACGGCCACCGACCAGTAGGCCGCGCGCCAGCCCAGGTGCTGGCCGAGCCAGGTCGCGGCGGGCACCCCGGCGACGTTCGCGACGGCGAGGCCGAGCATCACCGAACTCACCGCCCGGCCCCGTATCTCGGGCGGCACCAGGGAGGCGGCGATGAGCGAGGCCACCCCGAAGTAGGCGCCGTGCGGCAGGCCCGCGAGCAGCCGCGCCACCAGCAACGTGCCGTATTCCGGTGCCAGTGCGGTCAGCGCGTTGCCGAGCAGGAACGCGGCCATGAGGCCGAGCGCAAGCCGGCGGCGCGGCAGCCGGGCCCCGAGCGCCGCGATGACCGGCGCGCCGATCACCACACCGAGGGCATAGGCGGAGATGAGGTGGCCACCGGTCGGGATGTCCACGCCGACGCCGCGGGTGATCTCGGGCAGCAGGCCCATGGACACGAACTCGTTCGTGCCGATCGCGAAACTCCCGAGGGCGAGCGCGGCGATCGGAAGAACCGCCCGGCGGGACGCAGGGCCGTCCGGCCTGGTCGTGGGCGTCGGCTGGCCGGTTGTGGCGAGGGTGTTCACATACCGCTCTCAAGGCGGCCCGCGGCCGATGCATTCCCGTCCTGCGCGACCTTCGCCCTGCAAGAGCGGCGCGGTCACCGGGTCGGCGAACACGCGACCCCCACCCGCACAGCCGCTGCGAACCGGTCCGCGGCGGCCCGGCGGCCATCATCCGCGCGTAGCCGTCCCGGCTGCGTCGGCTCGTGGGCCTCCGACCGGGGCCACCACGACCACGCCGGATGGTGAGGTCGCCGTCGGCGACGTCGAGAGTGAACAGGTCTTCACCGAGGTCGACGAGGAAAGTGGCGTCCAGTCCGTCCAGTCCGGCGGGGCGCAGGCGGCTCTAAAGGGCGAGCCTGGTCAGGCGCGGGAGAGATCTTTATCATCCGGTGGGGAGGGAGATCATCGATGCCCCACCGGAACCCGGCGGTCCGCCGCCTTGCGACTCTCGCGGCGGCTACGGCCATCATCGTGACCGGCTGGGCAGGGACGGCGTCCGCGCATGCCCACCTGGTCTCCAGCACGCCCAAGCACACCGCGACCGTGGCCGGTCCGGTCACCGAGGTCACGCTCCGATTCAACGAGCCGATCAATCCCGCCGTCGTCCAGGTGAAGGTCACCGGTCCCGACGGCCGGGACCACACCGACGGCAGGCCCCGGATCGACGGCGCGGCTCTGACCCAGGGCCTCAAGAACGACATGGGGGCCGGAAGGTACGCGATCGCGTTCCGGGTCGTCTCCCACGACGGTCACCCGGTCAGCGAGCAGCTGCACTTCACCCTGAACGCCCCAGGCTCCTCGTCCACGCCGGCGCCGCCCGCGGCGGCACGGCCGAACCCGAGGCGACGAAGACCGGGCATGGCTGGGGTGGCGTCCTCGGCTGGGCGGTGGCCGTCATCGCGGTCGCCGCGGTGCTGCTCGGCCTGCGCCGGCGTCGCACTCGCTGACGTCCCCGGCTCGCCGGTGAACGCCATGGGTGCACCGGCGAGCCGTGGCGGTGCCCGGCTCGTTTCCGGGGGCCGACGCCGGTGATGTCGGTTGAAGCGGGCCGAACGCCCACGGCGCCGGTGGCACGGTACTCTCCACGTACTACATGTCGTAGTTGTTGAGTGGGGTCATGCGTCCTCCTGGATGGTTCCGTCTGATGCGCGCCGGGGCGTTCGCCGCGGTGTGCGTCGTGCTGTCCCAGGTCGGGCATGATCTGATGGCCGCGCGTCCGGCGCCGCCGTGGGCGGGCTGGGCCGCGTTGGCGGGGGTCGGCGCGGTGGGTTACTGCCTGGCCGATCGTCGGCGCCCGGCATGGTGGATTCTGCTCGCGGTGGAGGTCTCGCAGGTCTGCCTGCACCTGTGGTTCGACTTCTGCACGCCGTCCGGCTCCGGCGCGGAGCCGATGCCCATGCGGATGGGCGCGGACGGTATGCACGCGACCGGGCACCTCGCCCTCTCGCATGACGGTGGCGTCTCCCTCGGCATGCTCGGCGCGCACGCGCTGGCCGGGTGCCTGGCGGCGCTGTGGCTGTACGCGGGTGAACGGGCCCTGTGGCGGGCGCTCCGTACGGTCGTCGAGTTCCTCGTCGACCGTACGCTGCGGCTGCTGGCCCTGCTCGCGGCGACCGGCCCGGCGCTCGGCCGCGGCCCGGATCGGGTGTCCGGCGGCCGCGGTGACGACGAGGTCGCTCCCAAGATCGCTGTTCTGCGGCATGTCCTCGTACGTCGTGGTCCTCCTCGGGCCGGCGGGTTTCCGTCGTTCGTCTGAACACCCCGGCCTGTCGCTGTCGCGTGTGATGCCCCGTTCCGGTTCTCCGGGCGCTCGGGGCCGTTCGTGTTGCGCGCGTGGCGGGTCGTCATCCGCATGCCATGACCGAGGAGCATCATGTCTTTCCCCCTTGCCGTGCGACGCGTGCTGACCGGTGGCGGGGCCGCCGCCGCTGTGATCGTCGCGCTGGCCGTCCCGGCGGCCGCCCATGTCACCGTCAATCCGAAGACCGCCGAGCCCGGCGGGTACGGCGCCTTCGACGTCCGGGTCCCCAATGAGGAGGCCGACGCGGACACCACCAAGGTGCAGCTGTACCTGCCGACCGATCACCCGATCGCGTCGGTGTCGGTGCAGCCGACGCCGGGGTGGTCGATCGACGTGACCAAGGGCAGGCTGCCCCAGCCGATCAAGACCGATGACGGCGAGGTGACGGAGGCCGTCACCGAGATCACCTGGTCGGGTGGCAAGATCACGCCGGGTCAGTTCCAGCAGTTCGGCGTCTCGCTCGGGCCCCTGCCCACCGACACGAACACGCTGTACTTCAAGGCGTTGCAGACCTACACCGACAAGTCCGGCAAGGACAGCGTGGTGCGGTGGATCGAGATGCCGAACGGCGGTGCCGAGCCCGAGCACCCGGCGCCGTCGATCACGTTGGCCAAGGAGGCCACTCCGCAGACGGCCGCCGAGAGCGACGGCGGCAGCGGTACGGCGACGACCCTGGGCGTGATCGGCCTGATCGCCGGTCTGCTCGGCCTCGCCGCCGGGGCCGCGGCGTTCGTCCGGTCCGGCAGGTCGACCTCGGCATGAGGCCGACCATGAACGCCCGCCCGGCGGCTCCGGCCGCCGGGCGGTACCGGCTGCTGCTGCTCTTCCTCCTGCTGCCGGCGCTGCTCACGGCGTGCGGCGGCGGAGATCCTACGCCCCCGGTGAAGGTCCTCGGCCCGACTCCGGACCTGCACGGTACACGCCTGACCACACCGTTTCGCGAGCCGGACCTGACGCTGACCGGCACCTCGGGACGTCCGGTGAACCTGATCAAGGCGACCAGGGGGAGGCTGACACTCGTCTACTTCGGCTACACCCACTGCCCGGATGTGTGCCCGACCACGATGGCCGACCTGGCCGGTGCGCTGCGGCTGCTGACTCCGGCGCAGCGGGACAAGATCGCTGTCGTGTTCGTCACCAGCGACCCGTGGCGTGACACCCCGAAGGTGATCAAGTCCTGGCTGGCCTCGTTCAACCCGGACTTCATCGGGCTGACCGGCGACTACGCCAAGATCCAGGCGGCCGCGAAGTCGCTGGGGATCGCACTGGAGAAGCCGTCGTCGACGTCGGGCGAGTACCAGGTCACCCACGGGGCCGAGGTGGTCCCGTTCGGTACGGACAACCTCGCGCACGTGATCTACACGGCGGGCGTGTCCTCCCAGGACTATGCGAAGGACCTGCCGAAGCTGCTGCGACAGGAAGCGGGGTGATCGCCAGGGCGGGCGCGTGCGTGGCGGCGATGGTGTTGTTCCTCCTGGTGACGACGGTCCCGGCCGAAGCGCACGCCACCCTGTCGGCCTCCTCTCCGTCGGACGGCGCGGTGCTGGCCGCTCTGCCGCCGGTGGCGACGCTGACGTTCGATGAGCCCGTACGGCCGGTGACCGACGACATCACGGTGCTGGACCCGGACGGGCGGAGCGTGGGCGGAGCGGTCGGCGTGGCCGGGCCGAAGGTCACGGTCGGGCTGCGGAGTACGGCCGTTCCGGGGACGTACACGCTGACCTGGCGGGTGATCTCGGCGGACTCCCATCCGGTCGGCGGCGCGATCTCCTTCTCCCTCGGGCATCCGAGCAGGGCCGCCGCGACCACGGCCGTGCGGACGAGCACGGCGGTCTCGGTGCTGTTCACGGTGGTGCGGTTCGCCGGCTTCGCGGGGTTCGCGCTGTTGGCCGGTGGGATCGCGTTCTGCTGTTACGGGCTGCCGGAGGCGCTCGACCTGCGCGGTGTCCGGATGCTGATCGGCGTCGGCTTCGCCGCCCTGCTGGTGGGCACCTTCGGGTCACTGCTGCTGGAGGGCCCGTACGGCGCCGGCGCGGGGCCGGGCGCGATCGCGCGACCCGAACTGCTGGGTCAGACCCTGTCCGGCACCTACGGCAAGGCGCTGACGGCGCGGATCCTGCTGCTGGCGGTCCTGCCGTTCGTCCTCGCGTACGGGCTGCCCCGGCTCGGTGAGAGGCGGAGTCGCCTGGTCTTCGGCGGCGCCGCGGGCGCCCTCATGGCCGGGATCGCCGCGACCTGGTCCGCCGGCGGGCATGCCGCCACGAGCACCCAGCCGGCCGGGACCGTTCCCGCGGACGTGGCGCATCTGTGCGCGATGGCGCTGTGGCTGGGCGGCCTGGCGGCGGTC
>NZ_JBHLZP010000716.1:0-3327 GCF_042429965.1 Actinoallomurus acaciae | reverse complement strand
CGACCTGGGGAGACGTGCCGGGCGAAATCCCGGTAACGCGCCCCAGGTCGACTCTACTCATCCACCGCCAGCACCAGTGCCTTCTCCGGCGGATCCAGATACAGGCCGACGACATCTCAGACCTTGTCGATGAACTGCGGGTCATTCGACAACGTGAAGGTTGATTCGACTTGCCGTCCGCGCACCCCAACACGATCTTGCACCGCTGGGCCAACGCTTGAGAGGACTTGGCTCGCCGCGACCAGCGCACCAACGTCTCGCGTTCCTCGTCGGTCAACGCCACCTCGGCCACCGGCCGACCTCTACCGACAACCCGCAATTCTTAAACGAACTTCCGGCGCGTGACCTTAGGTCTCCCGCGTGACCTGCTCCGGTTGTTTGTCGGGGCGGAGGCCGCGCCAGCTGGGGTGCCTGAGGTGGCCGTCCGTGGTCCATTCGCTGAAGGCGACCTCGCCGACGAGTTCGGGTTCGGTCCAGTGCGCCGTGCGGGACACCGCGGCCGGCACGGTGGTGTCGAAGGGGTTGTCGGGGCGCTCGATGGGGCGGAGCCGGTCGGCGAGTTCATGGAGGCTGTTCTCGGTGAAGCCGGTGCCGACGTTGCCGATGTAGCGGAGGGCGTGGTCGTCGTAGACGCCGAGAACCAAGGAGCCGATCATGTCGGCTCGGCGGCCTTCGCCTGGGGTCCAGCCGGCCACGATGACCTCTTGGTGACGGACGTTCTTCACCTTGATCCATGGTCCGCGTCGGCCGGGCAGATAAGGGGAGGTCAGGGGCTTGGCGACGACGCCTTCCAGGCCCTGTTCGATGCTGGCCGCCAGGACGGCCTCGCCGCCGCCGGCCCACCACGGGGGCGTGAAGACCGGGTCGGTGTTGAGGCCGAGCTCCTCCAGCTCCCGGCGGCGTGCCGTGTACGGCTCGGCGAGGAGCGACCGGTCGCCGCGGCGGAGCAGGTCGAAGACGTAGTAGGCGACCGGGGTCGACCGGACGAGCTCGCCGGTCGGTCGCTGGACGTGCATGCGGGACTGGAGCAGGCCGAAGTCGGGTCGCCCGTCCCGCAGCGCGACGATCTCGCCGTCGAGCACCACCGGTTCGCGGATCATTCCGGTGAGCGCGCCGAGCTCGGGGTAGGACGGGGCCATGTCCTTGTCGTTGCGGGAGATCAGCGCCAGCCCGTCCGACCGGACGTAGGCGACAGCGCGGACACCGTCCCACTTCAGCTCGAACGCCCAGTTCTCGTCGTCTTCGGGCAGCTCGGGCCGGAGCAGGGCCATCATCGGTGCTATGCGCTGTGGTCGTTGACTCATGGGCAGGCCCCTGACCTGGGTTTTTACCCAGATCGCCGAGGCTCCACCGGCCATCCGGCGGGAGACCGGCCCGCCGGTGATCGCGACGACGGTGGACGGCGTCCGATCGAGGCGTCACGGCGCGCGACGCGGACGTGCGGCAGGGCCCGCCGGCGATGGTGGGAGGGCGTCCGTGGTGAGAGCTGGTCGCCGCGTTCGGTGTCGAGGTCGCCGTGCGGTACCTCGGACGAGGCCGTCGACGTCCGCGAGGTCGCGGCCGTGGACGAGAGGCGGACGCGGCCAGAGCATCGTGGGCACCGTCTCCGCCGCGTACGACCTCGGCCCGTTGCCGCGCATGGCCGCTCTGGACGGCAGACCGACGGTGCGGATCATGGACCTGACGTCGGGCCGTGCGACGCCGCCCTCGTCGGGTGCGGGTGGCCGGTGGGAGGCGGCCTTCTGCGGCGAACACGGGATCGCCGACGAGGTGCTCCCCTCGGCCCGGGCCCGAGGCTCTCACCCGCCTGGACCGGCACCGTTCCGTGCTGGACCTGTGCGGCCTCGACCGGCCTGTGCCCTGAGGCGCGTCGGCGACGGGCGGCGGTCAGGCCCGGTGTACGACGGTGCCCGCCGCGGTCAGGCGGGCGGTCTCCTCGTCCGGGGCCGACGTGTCGGTGATGACCGCGTGCAGGGCGGAGACCGGGGCGACGTGGGCGAGGGCGGTGCGGGTCAGCTTGGCGGCCTCGGCGACGGCGACGACGCGGCGGGACGAGGCGATCGCGGCGCGCTTGACGGCGGCGTCGTCGAGGTCGTAGGCGGTCAGGCCGTTGGCCGCGTTCAGCCCGCAGCAGCCGATGACCGCCGTGTCGAAGCGCAGGGCGGCCAGGGACGCCTCCGTCAGTGGGCCGGCCAGCGCCAGTTCGCCCGCCCGGGGGTGGCCGCCGGGCACCAGCAACGTCACCTCCGGGGCACCGGTCAACGCGTTGACCGTGTGCAGCGACAGCGGCATCACGGTCACGCGCCGCCGTTCGAGGGCGTGGGCCACCTCCAGGCAGGTGGTGCCGCTGTCCAGGACGACGGACTCGCCGTCGGCGATGAGCGCGGCGGTCTCGGCGGCGATGCGCCGTTTGGCCTCCAGCCCCTCCTGGGACCGCAGCGCGAAGGGCGGTCCCTCGCCGCGCAGGACCAGGCTTCTCGCCCCTCCGCGGTACCGCTGGAGCACTCCCTGAGCGGCGAGGGCCTCCAGGTCGCGGCGGATGGTCATCTCCGAGGCGCCGGTGAGCCGGGCCAGCTCCGCGACGCCGAGGCTGCCCGCCTCGCACACGGCCTCAGTGATCTGTCTCAGTCTCTCCGTGCCGCTCATGAGGCCTATTGAACACAATAGACGCGCGAAAAACAGACTTACGAACAAAATAGTTGTTCGTTATGTTCGATGGCATGGAGAGATCGCTGCGGGCCGGCCGGTCGGCCACCTTCGCCTACTTCGCCCTGAACGGCTTCCTCATGGGCATGTGGGTCGTCCACATCCCCAGCGTCGAGCACCGGGTGGGCATCGACCACGCCGTGCTCGGCTGGCTCCTGCTGGTGCTCGGCGCGGGCGCCTTCGCCGGGATGCAGGTCTCCGGCCCGCTCACCGACCGTTTCGGGGCCCGTGTCGTCGTGCCGCTCAGCGGCTTCCTCTGCGCCGCGTCCGTGGTCCTGCCCGGCCTGGCCGCGAACGCCGGGACGCTCGCCGCGGCGCTGTTCGTGTACGGCTTCGGCACCGGGGCGATGGACGTCTCCATGAACGCGCACGCCGTCCAGGTCGAGCGCGGCTACCCGCGGCCCGTCATGTCCGCCTTCCACGCCACCTACTCGATCGGCGGCGTCCTGGCCTCGCTCGTCGGCGCCCGCACGCTGAGCTGGGGCTGGAGCCCCGCGACGTCGCTCGGCGTGGTCGGCGTCCTCGGCCTGGCCGTCACCGCGCTCGCGGCGCCGGCGCTGCTGCGGGCCGGCCGGTCGGCCACCTTCGCCTACTTCGCCCTGAACGGCTTCCTCATGGGCA
>NZ_JBHLZP010000715.1:0-3346 GCF_042429965.1 Actinoallomurus acaciae | reverse complement strand
CGGCGCCGATCGCCGGCGCCGGCAGCGCACGGCGGTCGACCTTGCCCGCGGTGTTCCGGGGCAGCGAGGGCAGGACGACGACGGCCGCGGGCACCATGTGGCGGGGCAGGTTCGCCCGCAGCCGCCCGCGAAGGGCCTCCGGCGCCAGGCCGTCCGCGACACCGCCCACGTAGGCGACCAGCCGCCGGTCGTCGAGGACGGTCGCGAAGGCCTCGCGCACGCCGGGATGGCACAGGAGCTCGGCCTCGATCTGGCCCGGCTCGACGCGGAACCCGCGGATCTTCAGTTGGCCGTCGACACGGCCGCGGTATTCCAGGCTCCCGTCCGCACGCCACGCGACGAGGTCGCCGGTGCGGTACAGGCGGCCGTCGCCGAACCGGTTCGGCACGAACGCCCGGGCCGTCTCCTCGGGGCGGCCGAGGTAGCCTCGCGCGAGCTGTACGCCGCCGACGTGGAGTTCGCCGACCGGCGCGGGCTCTCCGCCCTCGCCGAGCACGTGGAGTTCGACGCCGGGCAGGGGCCGCCCGATCGACGCCTCGCCGTCCGCCGAGGTCGGATCGACGATTCCGGCGGTGACGCAGACGGTGGTCTCGGTCGGCCCGTAGCTGTTCCAGAGCCTCACCCGGTCTCCCACCAGAGCGTGCCAGGGCGGGAGGAGCTCGGGGCGGAGGCGTTCCCCGCCGACGATGACCTGGCGGAGCGACGGCGGCAGCGTCAGCCCTTCGTCGCGGCAGGTCGCCACGAGTTCGTGCCAGAAGGCGGTGGGCAGGTCGAGCACGGTGACGCGGGCCCGGTCGCAGTGGGCGAGAAAGGCCGCCATCGAGTCCAGCGACCCGGGGAGCCGGCAGACCAGCCGCCCGCCCGCGCCCAGGCAGGTGAACACCTCCTCCACGCTCGCGTCGAAGGCCAGAGAGGCGAACTGGAGACAGCGGTCCGCCGAGGTGAGCCCATAAGTCTCAATGGCGCCGGTCACGTAATTGGCCGCCGCGGCGTGCGGGATTGCCACGCCTTTCGGCCGGCCCGTGGATCCGGAGGTATAGATCACGTAAGCTAGATCATGCGCTGAGACGCCGACCCGCGGCTCCGTTTCCGGCTCATTCCGCGCTTCGGCGAATCCCGCATCGGCGTGCAATATCGGAAGATCCGCTGATGGTACGGCCGTCGACTCCCGGCTTGTCACCAACATCTTCGCCGAGGTGTCCGCCAGGATTTTCTCCGTCCATTTGACGGGAAACGACGGGTCGAGCGGCACATAGGCCGCCCCGGATTTGAGCACTCCGATAATGGCGGCGATCGCCTCGGGCGAGCGCTCCAGCGCGATGGCCACGCGAGTGTCGGCCGCCACGCCGGTCCGAAGCAGGCGGTTCGCCACGCGATTCGCCATCCGGTCCAGCTCAGAATAGGTGAGGCGGCGTTCGCCGTATTCGACGGCGACCGCCTGCGGCCGGCGCGCCACGCTGCGCGCGAAGCCCGCGTGAAGTGCGACGTCAGAGCGTTTCAACATGCTGGTTGAAGAGGGCAATGGGGACTGCCTTCCGGTCGGCTCGGCCTTTGCATCCGATCGAGCCAGGGTGCTGACAAGTGCGTTGGCGCGAAGAATGCCAAGCGCTTTTATCATTGCCGGACCAAGTTTTCTCGAGACTAACCGCGAAAAGAAACGCGAGTCAACTCCGATGCGCCTTGACAAATCGTCATTCTGATCGACAGGCTATGCCGCCAAGCCCCCGACCGAGGGCGCGCAAGTCCACTTGTGTTTCCGTGAGACGGCGTAAGGTAGGGTCCGATTTTGCGAACTCTCATCGATCTGGTGCGCGCACGCGCCGAGGCCGATCCCGATTTTCTGACCTACCACTTTCTGCACGACGGCCGGACCGACGCGCGGGCGGATTCGCTCTCCACCGGAGAGCTTGAAATCCGGGCGCGGGCGATCGCGGCCGCGCTGATCGAGGCGGGTGCCGGCGGGCGGACCGCCCTCCTGCTGTATCCGCCGGGCATCGACTACATCACGGCGTTCTTCGGTTGCCTGTTCGCCGGTGTCGTGGCGGTGCCGGTCTACCCGCCCACCGGCCACGCGGGTCGCGCGATGCCGCGCCTGCTCCGGATCCTGCGCGACGCCGGGGCGACGACCGTCCTGACGACCGGCGCCTTCGCCGAACTCTCGCCACCCGCGGACCTGGCCCCGGAGCTCGCGGACTTCACCTGGATCGCGACCGACGAGGTGGACGACTCCAGGGCCGCGGACTGGAGCGAACCGGGGACCGGCTCCGACGGCCTGGCCCTGCTGCAGTACACCTCCGGCTCCACCGCCGACCCCAAGGGGGTCATGCTCACCCACCGCACCCTGCTCCACAACCTGGGCCTGATCCGCGACCACTTCCGTCTCGAACCGCGGACCCACGCGGTCATCTGGCTGCCGCCGTACCACGACATGGGACTCATCGGCGGCATCCTGGCTCCGCTGTTCGCCGGCTCGTCCGCCGTCCTCATGTCGCCGCCCGCCATGCTCGAACGGCCCTTGCGCTGGCTGGAGGCGATCGGGCACTGGGAGGCGACGCACAGCGGCGGCCCGAACTTCGCCTATGAGCTGTGCGTGCGCAAGAGCGAGCCGGAAGAGCGCGCCCGCATCGACCTGCGTTCGTGGCGGGTGGCCTTCAACGGCTCCGACACGGTGCGCGGGGACTCACTGGACCGGTTCGCCCGCGCGTTCGCGCCGTCGGGGTTCCGCCCCGAGGCGTTCCTGCCCTGTTACGGCCTGGCCGAGGCGACGCTTCTGGTGACCGCCAAGGAGGTCGGCCGGCCGGTCACGGTGCGCGAGGCCGAGGACGGTTCGCGACTCGTCGGCTGCGGCCGGGCCGTGGGAGGGCAGGAGGTCCTCGTCGTGGATCCGGCCGACGGCCGGGTGCGCGGTCCAGGAGAGATCGGCGAGGTGTGCGTCAGCGGGCCGAGCGTCGCCGCCGGGTACTGGAACCGGCCCGAGGAGACCGCGCGGACGTTCGCCCCCCACCCGTCGCGGCCGGGGACACGCATGCTCCGCACCGGCGACCTGGGCCTCCTCACCGAGGACGGCGAGCTGTTCGTCCGCGGCCGGCTGAAGGACCTGCTCATCATCCGCGGCCGCAACCACTACCCGCAGGACATCGAGGAGACCGTGGAGAGCGCGCACGACGCCCTGCGCCGTGGGGACGGCGCCGCGTTCTCGGTGGAGGCCGAGGGCGAGGAGCGTCTCGTCGTCGTCTGGGCCGTGGCCGACGGGGCGGACGCGCTCCCGGCCGTCATCGGCAAGGCGATCCGGGCCGTCGTCGCCGAGGCGCTCGGCGTCGCCGTGCACGCGATCGCGCTCGTGCCG
>NZ_JBHLZP010000714.1:0-3362 GCF_042429965.1 Actinoallomurus acaciae | reverse complement strand
CGGCGCGCTGCGGCCGGCCTGCGCGAGGTCCTCGCCCTCATCGCCGAAGGCACGCTGGACCTCCCGGTCACCGAGGTCGGCGCGCTCGCGCAGGCGCCGGATCACCACGACGCGCTCGCCGAGGGGCGGGGGAGCGGCAAGTACGTCGTCCGGCCCGGGGCGTGACCCGGCGCGAGAGGGCCCCCGGGACCGCGGTCCCGGGGGCCCTCACACCGATCCGGTGGGAACGTCCTCCCGGAGGATCAGTAGACGCTGACGCCGTACGCGCTCAGCGCCTCGGTCACCGGCTGGAAGAAGGTCGTGCCGCCGGAGGTGCAGTTGCCGCTGCCGCCGGAGGTCAGGCCCAGAGCCGTCGTCCCCGCGTAGAGCGGGCCACCGCTGTCACCGCCCTCGGCGCACACGGTGGTCTGGATCATCCCGGTCACGGTGCCCTCGGCGTAGTTCACCGTGGCGTTGAGCGCGGTGACCCGGCCGGAGTGCACGCCGGTCGTGCTGCCGCGCCGGTAGACCGTCTGGCCCACGGTGGCGTTGCCCGCGCTCGTGATGTCCTGGCTGCCGACCGTGCCGGACGGCGTGCCGCTGGTGGTGTAGCGGACGATCGCGTAGTCGTTGCCCGGGAACGAGCTGCTCTGCGTGTTGCCCAGCGCCGAGCTGTGGCCCGAGTCGGAGTACCACGTCGAGGCGATGTTGCCGCAGTGGCCCGCGGTCAGGAAGTAGTACGTGCTGCCGCTGCGGACGTTGAAGCCGAGCGAGCAGCGGTACTGCCCGCCGTAGATGGCGTCGCCGCCGCTCAGCCGCGTGGTGAACGCGCCCGCGACGTGGTCGACGCGGACCGCGCCGCCCAGCTGCTGCGCGGCCTTGGTGACCTGGGCGAGCCTGGCGCCGGTGACGGTGCTGTCGACCGACAGTACGACCTGGTCGCCGACCGGGTCGACCGCCCACGCGGTACCCGGCACGCGCGCCGTGCTCTGCAGCGTGTTCGTGGCCGCGGCGAGCTGGGCGCCGCTGTAGGCGACCGTCTTGGGCACGGCGCCGGCCGCTCGTACGGTCTTGGCATCGGACGTGTTGGTGACGGTGACGACGAGCTTGTTCGTGGCGTGGTCCAGGTAGGACCCGGCGGAACGGGATCCGAGCTGGCCGGCCAGCTTGCCGGCGACCTGCGACGGATCCACCTGCGAGGCGGAAGCCTGCGCGGATGCGGCGACGAGTGTGCCGCCGACCAGCCCGGCCGCCGCGACGATCAGTCCGGCGCGTCGGGATGCAGTGAACCTCACACGAGCCTCCCTCAGGGGGTGGCGGGCGCGCCCCGATGGCGCACCCGAGGGATGGCGCGGTACGGCGGGGCCCGCTCGGGCGGAAGGTCTGGGGCATCCGCGTTCGCGGGGCTGTGAACCGAGTACCTTGCCTGCCGAGAGGTTCACTCATCTAGTAAAATTTTGCAAGATTCTTAGTAAGTCCGGTTTTGGCCATGGAAGCCGTATCCTCGGGGGCGGCGAGCCGTTGGACACAGAGCGGGGGCGTCAGGCCCGGGGTCCGGGTACGCCTATGCGCGGTAGCCGATCGATCGCGGAATGCTTTCGAAGGTCAAGAGCTATCTGAGAGTTCGCTGTAAATGACCGGCCCAGGTCAGCCGACCTGTCCGAATGTGAGAGCCTTGCCTAACGATGGACCATCCTGTATTCGTAGCATTCATCCTGGTAGCAGGCCTGATCATGGCCGTCCTCGCGCAGTGGCGCGGCTGGCGGCCATCATTGTGGACCTCCCTCGCGGTGGGCATCGGACTGCGGCTGATCCTCCTGGTCGTCGCCGCGACCGCCGCGTGGCAGCCGGTCGACTACAACGAGGGCTTTCGGCACGCCGGGCGCGCCATCCTGCACCACCAGGATCCGGTGCTCGCGACTCAGGGGTCCTGGCACTTCCTGCCGATGATCCCCTACTTCTACGCGCTGGTGCTGGCCACCGGGCTGCCGTGGGAGGTCGCCGGCCGGGTGGTCACGTTCCTGGCCGACATCGCCTTGATCGTGCTGGTCGGCAGGCTGGCCGGACGTAAGTACCAGGCCCAGGCGCGCTTCCAGTACGCCTGCAACCCGATCGCCCTGATGGTCGCGATCATCCACGGCCAGGTGGAGCCCGTCGCCCTCGCGTTCCTCGTCGGCGCGTACGTCGTGGCGCGTGCCGCACCCGCGCCGCAGGGCGAGGGCGGAAACCGGGCCGCGATGTACGCCGCGTGGGCGGGGGCGCTGTTCGGGTTCGCGCTGTCGGCCAAGAGCTGGCCGATCATCTTGCTGCCGGTGCTCCTGGCCATGCTGCCCTCCTGGCGCCAGCGCCTGTACGGGCTCGTCGCCGCCGGCGCGGTGCCGGTGTTCTTCCTGGTCACGCTGCCGCTCGTGGTGGACAGCTCGTGGTCGGGCATCCTCGACGTCGCCCGTTACCTCGGCGAGGTGCGGCCCATCGTCGGCGAGTGGGGCTGGACCGCCGTGATGACCGGCGGTGACTGGCAGCTCGCCTCGGCCGCCGCCTCGATCGGGCAGGTCATCCTGTACTCCACGATCGCCCTCGTCATGTGGCTGTGGTGGCGCTCGGACCGGATCGACCAGACCTCGGCGATCCTGCTCGCATTCATGATCGTGACCCCGCGGATGGGCGCGCAGTACCTCCTCTGGTTCGTCCCGTTCCTGTGCGCCCGCCCGACGCGCTGGAGCCGTCCGGCGACGACGCTGGCCGCCATCTGGGCCGGGCTGGGCTACCTCTACCTCACCCAGTTCGACGACAACGGCTGGTGGAAGAACCACGAGTGGTGGGCGATCAGTTCGGTGGCGGTGATCCCGCTCCTGGTACTCGCGATGCCGTGGGCCCGCCGCGTGTCGCGCCCGGCCAAGCAGGCCCTGCTCCCGGAGACCGAACTCATCACCACCGGTTCGTGAGCGTTCGGGTGACCTAGGCCCGGTCAGCGCCGGCCGACGGCCCGGTCAGCGCCGGCCGACGAACTCCAGCAGGCGGTCCGGTGTCAGGGCGTGGGCCGTGACGCCGTCGCGGCCGGTCATCGTCTCGGCCGCGAGCAGGGCGTTCACCACGGCCTCCTCGGTGGCCTCGATGACGCCGTGGAAGAGCGGGTCGAGGTGGGCGTCGGCCAGCGCGTCGACCTGGAACACTCGCGGCGGCTCGGTGCCGGGCGCGTCGGAGGGCAGCCGGCCGCGGTTGGCGGTGGAGAACGCGAGGAAGCCGTCGCCGCTGAAGTTCTCCCCGGCGCCGCCCGTACGGGCGATGCCCAGGCCGGCCCGCTGGGCCAGCCGCCGGCACTGGTGGGGCAGCAGCGGCGCGTCGGTCGCCACGATCGCGATCACCGAGCCCGCGCCCTCGGC
>NZ_JBHLZP010000713.1:0-3398 GCF_042429965.1 Actinoallomurus acaciae | reverse complement strand
CGTCCCGGGCCGCCTCGAACCGCACCCGTCCGGGGAGCCGCCGGGCCCTCCGGGGCCGGTCGCTCCCAGCGGTGGCGGGAGCAACGGGCGTTCCGGCCTCGGCGTCGATCGCCAGCAGGTCGTCGACGGCCGCGGCGCCCCCGGTGCGGTCCACGGTCTCGAACCGTTCGCGGAGCGCCGCCGACCCGCCGGGCTCCTCCGTGTCGAAGACCGCCAAACGCTCGCCGATCCGGCGGTCCAGCGAGGCGACCGCCTCGGTGTAGACCGCGTTGAGGCCGGCCTCGATCTCATCGCGCGCGGTCCGCGCGGCCTCAACCCGCTCGTGGGAGTCGGGCCGCCAGGAACCTTCGACGATCCCGCTCAGGCGGGCGAGCCGTGTGTCGAGGTCGGTGAGATGACGGGCCGCGGTGTCCGGGTCGAGAACCGTGAGCGCGGGTTCCAGGCCGGTCACCGCCAGCATCGCCTGGTTCAGCGCCACGGTGGCGTCGTCGTGAAGCGCCCGCGCCTCGGCGGCCCAGGCCTCACGCAGCGCGCCGACTTCGGCCGTGCCCGAGCGCGGCATGAGCCCGGCCAGGGTGCGTGCGTCGTCGGGGGTGAGGTCGCTTCCGGCGTCGACGCCGGGGAACGTCCGGATCACCGCGTACAGGTCGTCGAGCCGGACCTCGTTCCCCGGCGGCCGGCCCGTACGCGACAGGACGTTCGCCGTCGTGTCCGCGCGTACGGCATCGGCCAGCCGGCTGACCGTGCCGAGCTGTCCGATCGTGAAGTCCCTGCCGTGGACGTCCCGGGTGAGTCTCGCGGCCGAGAGCAGCTTCGGCAGGTCACCGCCGCGCGCCAGGAAGGATCCGTTCACCTGCCGTGCGAGGGCGGGCCAGTCCACGCGCCGGGAACCACCGTTCGACGCCAGTGCGGCCAGCCGCTCCATCGCGTCCGCGTGGGACGCGGTGAAGCGGTAGGTCGCGGGGAGCCCGAACACTTTTCGCGCCTGCGCGTACGCCCGGCTGAGGGCCGCACGTTCGCCGTCGGCCGGGGTGAACGGCTGGAAGCGGCCGGAGGGCGCGAGCCGGCCGAGCGGCGGCGTGGCGCGCATGCCGGTGCCCGGCGTCAGCATCCACAGGGTCCGGTCCTCGTGGAGGACCGCCACACCGGCCTCCACGCACGCGGCACGGCGGCCTCGCCCGCTTGGACTCGCCCTCCGCCACATGGCCACTCCCCACACTGTTCAAGTCAGTATCCGACTTTTACAGTTGGTTGAGTGCGCCCGGCTTGATCCTCAGTGCCCGGCCACCTCCCGCTCGCATTCCGGGATGAGGGCCATGCCCTTCTTGATGGAGTCCTGGTCGTTGTGCTGCCCGCCGAGGACCGGCCCCACGACCCCGGACGACGTGTCCCTGGAGAGCTCGACGTACCGGACGCCCTTCTTGCGCAGACAGGCGACGACCTTGAGCTGGAAGTCGGCCGCCTGCGGGTTCTCGGCGTCCTCCTCCCACGGCGGCAGCGGGAGCAGGTTCTCACACGCCCGGTTCGCCTTGTCCACGGTGTCGCCGGACGGGCGCGGCGCATCGCCGCCGCGGATCCGTGTCACCGGCACCCCGTGCCGCGACATGCACTTCAGGTACGGCGCCTGCAGGGCCGTACGCTCCGCCTCGGTCATGTCCAGGCGGTACCGGGGCCTGCCGTCCGGCGAGGCGGACGCCGACGCGCCGGCCGGGCTCGACAGCGACGCGACCTTCGGGGGCGCGGCCTCGTGGGACGAGCAGGCGGCGCTCACGGCGACGACCGCGCCGAGGAACACCATCCGTACGTTGACGCGCATGGGATTCACCTTTCAGCGTTGGTTTCATGGCGTGGCCAGGGCCTGGGTGGGAGTGAGGCGCGCGGCCCCGACCGAGGGATGGATGCCGGCGAGCGCTCCGACGAGGACCGCCCCGGCGAGGCCGCCGGCCGCGGTGGCCGGTGCGATGACCGGGGGCCAGTGCTCCCAGGTCGCGTAGCCGAGCGTCGCCAGGACGCCGAGTGCGGTTCCGGCCAGGCCGCCGAGCCCGGCGAGCGCGACCGACTCGGTCAGGAACTGGGTGAGGATCTGGCCGCGGGTGGCGCCGAGCGCCCGCCGCAGGCCGATCTCGCGGCGGCGTTCGAGCACCGAGATGAACATCGTGTTGGCCACCCCCACCCCGCCGACGAGGAGGGCGATCCCGGCCAGCCCCAGGAAGAGCGCCGAGAAGGTGCTCTGACTCGCCCGCTTGGCGGCGAGCGCGTCGGAGGGGCGGCCGACCTCGACCAGCCCGGCCGCCTGCGGGTAGAGCGTCGCGGGCAGGACCGCGCGGACGTCCTCGATCGCGTCCTCCCGCGCCTTCACATAGACCACGGTGGGATGGCCGTCGAAGCCGAGCTGGTCGGCGGCGGCGCCCCAGCCCACGAGCACGGAGCGTTCGATGTCCGGGGCCTGGGGCAGGGGGTCGAGAACGCCGATCACGGTGAACCAGCGGTCGCCGATGTAGACCTGCGGAGCCGGGCGGCCCGGCACCACCTGGCCGATGCCCAGCCGGGTGGCCGCGACGTAGCCGAGGACGACGGTCGGGAAGTTCTCGGTGGAGGCGCCGAGGAACCGGCCGGACCGCACCGTCCCGTTGATCTCGGCGAGCAGGTTCGTGGTGCTCGCGAGCACGGTGAGACCGGACCCGTCCTCCGGATCGATCCGGTCCGAACGCCGGACGAGCGCGTGGGTGTTGGCCACCGCGGCGGCTCCGGTCACCGGGCCGATGCGCTCGGCCATGGCGACGGCGTCCTTGGGCAGCTCGACCGGCGTGTCCTGCTGCGCGACCGGTTCGGCCCGCAGGGTGTCGGTGCCGAGCGCGGTGAGCCGCTTGAGCAGCTCCGCCTGGCTGGAGGCCGGGATGCCCGTAACGACGATCATGGTGGCGACGCCGATGGCGATACCGAGCGCCGAGAGGGCGGCGCGGAGCTTACGCGTGCTGAGCCCCAGCAGGCCGAGGCGCAGCATGTCACCGGGCGCGAGCCGTACGGGCTCGGTGCCGGTCGCGATGCCGCGGCCGTGCCGCGCGTTCGTGGTCATGGCGTGCTCCGGGTGTCGGCGACGACGCGCCCGTCGCGGAGCACGACCTGCCGTGGGAGCCGGACCGCGATGTCGCGGTCGTGCGTGATGACCGCGATGGTGGTGCCCTCCTCGCCCAGGCCGAGCAGCAGGTCGAGGACGGCCTGGCCGCTGGCGGTGTCCAGGGCGCCGGTCGGCTCGTCGGCCAGGACCAGGGCGGGGTCGTTGACCACGGCCCGCGCGATGGCGACCCGCTGGCGTTCGCCGCCCGACAGCTGGTGCGGCCGGTGGTCCGCGCGGTGCCCGAGCCCGACCCGGCCGAGCGCCTCCAGGGCCATCGGGC
>NZ_JBHLZP010000712.1:733-4133 GCF_042429965.1 Actinoallomurus acaciae | reverse complement strand
GGAAGTTAAGCCCTCCAGCGCCGATGGTACTGCACCGGGGACGGTGTGGGAGAGTAGGACACCGCCGGACATCAACCAAAACGAAAAGGGCCGCCTGATCAGGCGGCCCTTTTTGCGTTGTCACGGCACAATGGAGACCCATGGGCTCCAGCTGAACGGTCTGGTGTAATGAGCGCGGAAAACGACAGGCGGGACGGCGACGAGGACGATCGGCGCCCGCGTCAGAACAAGGCCCGCCGGCCCGGCGGTGCGGGTGGAGCCCGCGGCCGTCAGAACGGCGGACGCGACTCGGCCGGGGGACGTCAGTCCCGAGGACCGAGACGCGACGGCTCCGCAGGCCGTTCCGAATCCGGTCGAGCGGGCGGAAACGCGAAGGGCCGCGATTTCTCCAAGCCCCGCGACAAGGGGCGCGACGACGGCCGTACCGCGCCACGTCGGCCCCGGCCGTTCCACAACGACTCCGAGACCTCCTACCGTGATCGCCCCCAGCGGCGCGACGGCGCTGGCTCGTACGGGAAACGCGACGACTCCCGCCGTACGCCACGGCCCGGCGGCCGCGGCTCGGAGGGCAAGGACCAGGAGCGTCGCCGTAACCCTGCGACGGGCCGGCGCGACGACAGGGAACGGCGCGAGGGCGGCTTCCGGCCCCGGGAGAAGACGAACGGCGCGGGAGCCGGCGGCAGGGCGCCTCAGCGCGACGGCGCTTCCACCGAGCGGCGGGGACAGGCACCCAGGCGTCGTGAGGAGAACCGCTCAGGCGGTCCGCGTCGCGAGGGCGGCCGTCCCGGCGACCGCGGACAGCGGCGTCCGGCCGACCGCCGCGGCACCGCAGAGGGAGGCCGGAAGCCCTTCGAGCGCCGTCCGGAGGACGAGACCCGGCCCAAGAGGGATCCGGGCCCGCCCGTACCCGACGACGTGACGGGTGACGAGCTGGATCGGGCGGCAAAGTCCGAGCTGCGGACGCTTCCGAAGGATCTGGCGCAGTCCGTCGCCCGGCACCTCGTGATGGCCGGCCGCCTGCTCGGCGAGGACGCCGAGCAGGCCTACCAGCACACTCTGGCGGCCCGGCGGAGGGCCGCCCGCGTCGGTGTCGTACGGGAGGCGTGCGGGCTCGCCGCGTACCACGCGGGTCTGTGGTCGGTCGCGCTCTCCGAGCTGCGCGCCGCGCGGCGCCTGACCGGGCAGGAGGCGTACCTGTCCGTGATGGCCGACGCCGAGCGTGGCCTCGGCCGGCCCGAGCGCGCGCTCGACCTCGCGAGGTCGGAAGAGGCGAAGCGGCTGCCACCGGCCGAGGCGATCGAGATGCGGATCGTCGAGTCCGGCGCCCGGCGCGACCTGGGCCAGCACGACGCCGCGGTGCTGGCGCTGCAGATCCCCGAGCTCAAGGATGAGCGCCTCCGCCCCTGGTCCGCACGTCTCTTCTACGCGTACGCGGACGCCCTGGCCGATGCGGGGCGCGAGAGCGAGGCCGCCGACTGGTTCGCGCGGGCGGCCGCCGCCGACCGCGACGGCGAGACGGACGCGGCGGAGCGATACGCGGAGATCGAGGGCCTGGAGATCATCGACGACGAGGCGGATGACGCCTGACGCGTCCCCCGTACGCTCGCGGACTCCGCCCGGTGCTCAGCCCCGGGCGGAGTCCTTCTCCAGGGTGTGCATGATCCCGGCGACGTTGTTCCGCGTCGCGGAGATGACCTCGACCTTCTCGGCCACGGCGGGGTCGGCGTCCGGCGCGAGGGCCTTGTAGCGCTCGTCGGTGCGCTCCCGGACCATGGCGACCGCGTGATCGAGGTCGAGACGCTGGTCGTACGCCTCGGTCACCATCTCGACCCAGAGTCGTAGTTCTTCGGCCGACCGCTGGAGCGTCTCGTCCGCGAGCTCCACCGGCCCGTAGTGGCTGAACAGCAGACGTGTCGGTTGGAGCGCGCGGAACCGGTCGAGCGAGGCCAGAGCGCTGTCGAGGTCGAAGTCCGGCGGCGGCGTGGCCGGGCGCAGGTCCGCGGTCTCCGGGATGTAGACGCCCGCCGCGTCACCGACGTACAGGTCGCCGGTGAGGGAGTCGAGCAGCCCCACGTGGTGCCGGGCGTGCCCGGGGGAGTAGTGACTCTCCAGGCGGCGGCCGCCGCCGAGGTCGACGGCCCCGGTCTCCTCGACCGCGCGGATCCGTACGGCGTCGGTGGGCTTCAGGTCGCCGAACAGGGAGTCGAGGGCCGATCCCCAGACCTTGCGCGCGCTGGCCATCAGCCGGCTCGGATCGGCCAGATGCCGGGCGCCCTTCTCGTGGACGACGATCTCCGCGTCGGGGAACATCTGGGCGACGTCCCCGACCCCGCCCGCGTGGTCGAGATGGATGTGGGTGACGACGACGGTCGCCAGATCACCGGGCCCGATCCCCGCCGCCGACAACGCGTCGCGTACGACCTCGGCGGAGTTCCCGGCCCCGGTCTCGACGAGACAAGGCCGCTCCGAACGAATGAGATAACCGGCTGTTATGCCCGAATATCCGGCCATTCGCGTGTCGATTTCGAAGACGTCATTGCCCAGGTCGGTGAGGTTCTCCATAGCCGTCTCCGATGGTTGTCCACAGGTGTGCGGGAGGCCTTATGCGGTCGTTGGCGAACCTCCATCGTAGATACAGGGCCGAGCAGGGGAGACGGCGGCCGATCACGAGAGGAGCCGATGGTGGAGCACGTCAACGAGATCGTCCTGGTGGGAAGGCTCTCTGGAGCACCGGAGTGGCGGACGTTATCGGGCGATGACCAAGTGGCCGTCTGGCGCCTCATCGTCCAGCACCCGGACGCGAGGTCGCCCCAGGACGCCATCGACACCATCCGCTGCGTGACCTACGACCCGAAGATCCAGACCGCCGTCCGCACGTGGGCCCACGGAGACGTCATCGAGGTACGGGGAGCGTTACGACACCGCTTCTGGAGAAGCCCGACGGGCCCTCGTGGCCTGTACGAGGTGGAGGCGGCCAGCGCCGTCCTCCGCCTCCACCCGGCCCGGAAGGAGAGTGCCGTGTCTTAGGAGAGCGCGGCGTCGTGCCGTGAGCGCCGCCACGCGGTGGGGGAGGGAGCGACGGGCCGCTGTGCTGGGCGGCCTCCGGGCGAGACGCCCGGAGGTCCGCGCATGGGCTGCGTGACGGACATGAGTTCGTCGGCACGAGGCTGGCGGCACGGTGTCCGTCACACAGGGCGCACCTCAGCCGATCCAAGGGATGGGCGGACCGAACAGCCGTGGCGGTCCGGACGCCCTGCCTGGCCGCCAGCGGCTACGGAGTGGGTCTCGGCGGACCCCTGCCCGGAGGCCGGATGCTACGGAGTAGCGACTGGCCGACCTGGGCGACTGGCCGACCTGGGCGACTGGCCGACCTGGGCGACTGGCCGACCTGGGCGACTGG
>NZ_JBHLZP010000712.1:0-567 GCF_042429965.1 Actinoallomurus acaciae | reverse complement strand
CCTGGGCGACTGGCCGACCTGGGCGACTGGCCGACCTGGGCGACTGGCCGACCTGGGCGACTGGCCGACCTGGGCGGGGCAGGCTCCGGTCCGGCCTGCGCTTCGTTCGTCCTTGCCCCGTTCAGTGGCCGTCCGGCGCGTCACCTGCTCTGAGGCCACAGATCGCTGGCTTGTCAGCTGCCCCGATTGCGGCCCAGGCACTAACGGCTTATCTATTCCCACAAAAGTCCCTCAGACCTTTGAAGGAGTCACATGCCCACTTAGCGCCATTCATCGCTACGGAATCATCTGGGCCCTTAAGGACGTCGGATACCGACAACACCTGTTGTGCGGCAGGAGCTTGGCATCGGTCTCACCAAAGCGTCAGCTGATCCTGACGCCTCGTCAGCCCAATGCGTCATTCAGCACCAGCCCCTGACGCGTCACTGGCGCACGGCGGGTTACCGGCTCACGGCGGGGTTATCCGCGCCGGCTTACGGCGGGTCACCAGTCCACGGCGCGCTACGCCCACGGCGCGCTACGCCCACGGCGCGCTACGCCCACGGCGCGCTACGCCCACGGCGCGCT
>NZ_JBHLZP010000711.1:0-3405 GCF_042429965.1 Actinoallomurus acaciae | reverse complement strand
CCCGCCGCGATGGCGGGGCTGGTGCTCGTCGCCGGGTTCCTGGCGCTGGCGGTCATCGGGCCGTTCGTCACCGCCGACCCGGCGGCGCAGGACTACAGCGCGCCGCTGGCCCCGCCCTCGGGCGGGCACCTGCTGGGCACCGACGACCTCGGCCGCGACCTGCTCGCCCGCGTCACGTACGGCGCGCGGGTCTCGCTGGAGGCCGGGGTGCTGTCCGTGCTGCTCGCGATGGTGGTCGGCGTCCCGATCGGGCTCGTGGCCGGCTACTACCGCCGGTTCCTCGACCCGGTCGTGATGCGCCTGGTCGACGTCGTGCTCGCCTTCCCGTTCCTGATATTCGCGGTGGGCATGGCGGCGATCCTCGGGCCCTCGTTGCGCAACGTCATCATCGCGCTCGGCGTCTCCCAGCTTCCGGGGATCATCCGTGTGACGCGCGGTGAGGTACTCGCCCTGCGTGAGCTGGACTACGTGGCGGCGGCGGTCGCCGACGGAGCGGGCGACGGGCGGATCATGTTCCGGTACGTCCTGCCCGGCGCGACCAGCACGTTGATCGTGCAGGCCACGGTCGGCATCCCCACGGCGATCATCGGCGAGGCGACGCTGTCCTTCCTCGGCCTCGGCGTACAGCCGCCGACACCGTCGTGGGGCGTGGTGCTCACCGACGCCCAGCAGTTCCTCGACCAGGCGCCCTGGCTGGCGATCTGGCCCGGCGTGATGATCGCGCTGTCCACGCTCGGGTTCAACCTGCTCGGCGACGGCCTGCGCGACGCCCTGGACCCACGGAGCGTCCGATGAGCGAACACAGCCTGCTGGAGATCACCGGCCTCCGGGTCGGCTTCGACACCGAGGACGGCCGCGTCCAGGCCGTACGCGACGTCTCGCTGCGGCTCGAACGCGGCGAGATCCTCGCGCTGTGCGGGGAGTCCGGGTGCGGCAAGTCGGTCACCGCGATGTCGATCCCGCGGCTGCTGCCGCCGGAGACCACGCGGCTGTCCGGCTCGATCCGGCTCGACGGCCGGGAGCTGACCGACCTGCCCGAGAGCGCGCTGCGCGCGATCCGCGGCAAGGACGTCTCCATGGTGTTCCAGGAGCCGATGACCTCCCTGAACCCCTCGTTCACGGTCGGGTTCCAGATCGCCGAGGTGCTGCGCAGGCACGAGGGGATGTCCCGTACGGCGGCGCGCTCGCGCGCGGTGGAACTGCTCGAGCTGGTGGGGATCCCGGCGCCCGTGCGCCGGGTCAAGGAGTATCCCCACCAGCTCTCCGGCGGCATGCGGCAGCGGGTGATGATCGCCGTCGCGGTGGCGTGCTCACCCCGGGTGCTGATCGCCGACGAGCCCACGACCGCCCTCGACGTGACCATCCAGGCCGGCGTGCTCGACGTCTTCCGCGACCTGCGCGACCGGCTCGGCACCGCGATCATCCTGATCACCCACGACCTGGGCGTCGTGGCCGACGTCGCCGACCGGGCCGTCGTCATGTACGCGGGACGGGCCGTGGAGGAGGCACCGGTGACCGAGCTGTACGCCCGGCCGCGCCATCCGTACACGGCGGGGCTCATGAGGGCGCTGCCCTCGGCGGCGGTCACCGGCGAGGACGGCCGGCGGCGGCTCACCGAGATCCCGGGCCTGGTGCCTCCGCCGTTCGAGGACCCGGACGAGTGCGCGTTCCATCCGCGCTGTCCCCGCGCCCAGGACGACTGCACGGCGACGCGGCCCGCGCTCGAGGCGTTCGGCACGGAGCACCGGGCCGCGTGCTTCCATCCCCTGTCCACGGCCACGGGAGGTGACGCGTGAACGCGCCCGTACTCGAAGTGAAGGATCTGGTGAAGCACTACCCCGTCCGGCGGAGCGGCCGGTCCGTGCGCGCGGTCGACGGAGTGTCGCTGTCGGTCGGGCCCGGTGAGGTGCTGGGCCTCGTCGGCGAGTCGGGCAGCGGAAAGTCCACGATCGGCCGGTGCGTGCTGCGGCTGACCGAGCCCACCGCCGGTTCGGTGTCTCTCGGCGGACGCGACGTCACCCACCTGTCGCGGCGGGCGCTGCGGCCGCTCCGGCGCGACGTGCACATGGTGTTCCAGGACCCCTACTCCTCGCTCAACCCCCGGTTCACCGTCGGGCAGATCGTGGCGGAGCCGCTGCGGCGGCACGGGGTGGCCCGCGGCGCCGAGGTCGAGGCGCGCGTACGGGAGATGCTGGAACGCGTCGGACTGAGGGCGGGCATGCGCACCCGTCGCCCGCACGAGCTGTCCGGCGGACAGCGCCAGCGGGTCGGGCTCGCCCGGGCGCTGATCCTGGAGCCCAAACTCGTCGTCGCCGACGAGCCGGTGTCCGCGCTGGACGTGTCGGTGCAGGCATCGGTGCTCAACCTGATCGCCGACCTGCAGCGCGACATGGGCTTCTCGTGCCTGTTCATCACCCACGACCTGTCGGTGGTGGAGTTCCTCGCCGACCGGATCGCGGTGATGTACCTCGGGCGGATCGTGGAGACCGGGCCGACGGGGAAGATCTTCGCCGAGCCGCAGCACCCCTACACCCAGGCGCTGCTGTCCGCCGCGCCCGAGCCCGACCCGGTACGACAGCGCGAGCGCAGACGAGTGGTGCTCGGCGGTGAGGTGCCCAGCCCGATCGACCCGCCGACGGGATGCCGGTTCCACACCCGATGCCCGGTCGCCGTCGACACTTGCCGTACGGACGAACCGCGGCTGACCGGCGTACGGGAGGCGGACCGGCCCGTCGCCTGCCATCTCGTGACACCCTCCGCAGTGCCCGACCTCACTGGAAGGAACTAGCGTGTTCACAACCCGCCCCGAACTGACCGGCGACTTCGGCATGGTGACGAGCACTCACTGGCTCGCCTCCGCCGCAGGGATGAGCGTGCTCGAACGCGGCGGCAACGCGTTCGACGCGGCGGTCACCGCCGGCTTCGTGCTCCAGGTCGTCGAGCCGCACCTCAACGGACCGGCCGGCGACCTGCCGATCCTGGTGTGGAGTCAGGCCGACGACCGGGCGAGCGCGATCTGCGGGCAGGGCACCGCCCCGGCCGCGGCCACCATCGAGCACTACACCGGTCTCGGCCTGGACCTGGTGCCGGGCACCGGGCTGCTGGCCGCGACCGTGCCCGGGGCGTTCGGCGCCTGGCTGCTGATGCTGGAGCGCTGGGGCACGTGGCCGGTGGAGGACGTGCTGGAGCCCGCCATCTCCTACGCCGAGAACGGCGTGCCCGCGCTCGAGCAGATCTCGGCCACGATCGGCGCCGTCGAGCGGACGTTCACCGAGGACTGGCCGACCTCCGCCGAGCTCTGGATGCCGGGCGGACGGGTGCCGACGCCCGGGTCGCGGCTGCGCAACCCCGCGCTGGCGGCGACCTACCGCCGGATCGCCGCGGCCTCGCGCGCCGCGTCGGGCA
>NZ_JBHLZP010000710.1:0-3421 GCF_042429965.1 Actinoallomurus acaciae | reverse complement strand
ACCTGAGGGGCCGGCCGGTCCGGCGGCCGGGTGAGCACCAGCGCGCAGCCCTCGGTCAGCGCCGCGACGACGTCGGCCCACCGCCGGCCCGGATCGTCCACGAGCAGAACCCTCATCGGGTCGCCGCCCATCGACGCGGCGGCGGGGATGTGCGCCTCCGGCAGCCCGACGACGGCGCACCACCGCTCCCCGAGGCCGGCCGTCAACGCCAGGGCGAGAGCGGGCGAACCCTCGACGACGGTGACCGACCCCGGCCGCAGGCCGCCCTCGGGGACCACGGCCCCCAACACGGGGAGCACGGGCACCAACGCAGTCGGTGACAGGGTCGAAAAACCCTGTATGACCTGCGTTGATGGCTCACTCACTCAACCATCATCGAACATAGGTTCGATCGAAATCAAGTCACGGTCACCGGGACCTCCTTCCCGGCTCGCGGCGGGGGAGTCACCCCTCGCCCGCCCTCCGGGTGAACTCCATGACCCAGTTGGTGACCCAGGTCGCCTCCGCGTCGACGGAGAAGGCCTGCTCCCAGCGGGCGGAGTCCTCGGTGACGTCCGACCAGACGAAGCGCACCCGGACGGGGCGCCCCGCGTGGGTGTCGTCCCCGAAGAACTCGCCCCGCCCGTCGGCGAAACGGCCGGTGACCGGCGGGAACAGCGTGCCGGTGCGCCTGTTGGCCCAGTACAGGGACCACTCGCGGCGTTCGGTGTCGTACAGCCGCAGGGTCAGCCCGGCGAACCCCTTCGTGGGGAACTCGATCTCATCGAAGTTCGCCCCGCCCGCGAAGTGCCGCGAGGCGTGGGTGACGCCGGGGAACTCCTCCCACGGGCTCGCCGCGTCGAGGAAGTCCGTCCGCCACCGGTTGGCGACGTCCCAGGTGCCGGTGAGGAAGTCGAAGTCGTTCACGGACGGTCTCCCGTCGTTCCGTCGGGAAGCGAGTCGGCGAGGTAGGCGTCGAGGTCCGGGTGGTCCGGGGCGAGCATGTGGCGCACCCAGGCGTCGCGTTCATGCAGGATCGGCGGCAGCTCCCACACGCAGCCGATGAGTGGTCCGTCCAGACGGACGAAGTTGGCCGGGTCCTGGTCCGGGCACCCGAGGAACGGCTGGCCGCCCGCCGCGGCGGCGAAGTGCAGGGCGTTGTCCCACATCCAGCTGTAGACGTTCAGGTAGGCCCCGCTGTCGGTTCCCCGGTGGAGCACGACGAACGTGGCCGGCGGCGTGCCGTCCGGCTCCGGGAGGAGCTCGGGCAGGGCCGCGTACGCCGCCCGCTCGACCTCCGGTTCCATCCCGGCGGGGCCGGACGTCACGTGGTAGCGCTTGACGCGGCGTCCGCCCACCTCGATCGGCGGACGCACCGACAGCGCTTTCTCGGCAAAAGTCATGGCTGGACCGTAAGGACCATTCACTGCCACGGTGTGTCAGTGAAGTCGAGCCGTCTCCTGTCGATCCTGCTGCTCCTCCAGACCCGGGGGCGGATGACCGCCGCCCGGCTCGCCGAGGAGCTGGAGGTCTCGGTGCGGACCATCTATCGCGACGTCGAGGCGCTGCACGCGGCGGGAGTTCCCCTGTACGCCGACGCCGGGCACTCCGGCGGCTACCGGTTGCTCGACGGCTACCGCACCCGGCTCACCGGGCTGAACCAGGGCGAGGCGGAGGCCCTTTTCCTGTCCGGACTGCCCGGACCCGCCGCCGAGCTCGGGCTCGGCCCGGCACTGACGGCCGCGCAGCTCAAGCTCCGCGCCGCACTCCCACCCGAACTGCGCGCGCAGGCCGACCGGCTGCGGTCCCGCTTCCACCTCGACGCTCCCGGCTGGTACGCCGAGCACGACGACCTGCGCCACCTGCCGCAGGTCGCCGACGCGGTCTGGCGGGGCCGCGTGCTCGACGTCCGCTACCGCCGCTGGAAGGAACCGACCGACGTCGACCGTCGCCTGGAGCCGTACGGCCTGGTGCTGAAGTCGGGCCGCTGGTACCTCGTCGCGGGCCCCGGGCCGCGGACGTACCGGGTGGACCAGATCCTGCGGCTCACCGTACGGGAAGAGACATTCGAGCCGCCCGGGGACTTCGATCTGGCCGGGCACTGGCAGCGGTACCAGGCGGACTTCCACGCCCGTCTCCACCGCGCCGAGGCGACCGTGCGCGTCGCGCCCGGCGCCGTGCACCGCCTCACGGGGACGGCCGCCCGCGCCCTGGCCGAGACGGGCGTGCCCGAGCCGGACGGCTGGATCCGCGCCGTCCTGCCGATCGAGTCGGTCGACCACGCGCACGGACGGTTCCTCGCCCTCGGCGCGGACATCGAGGTCCTCGGCCCACCGGAGCTGCGCTCCCGCCTCGCCGAGACGATCGGCACCCTGGCCACCCGCTACACCACCGCGCAACCGACCGGAGACGGCATCACCCGGGCACCGCGCGGCCGGACAACGGGACTTCGAGACAGGCCCTAGATCGTTGACGGGTTATCGCTGAAGCGGGCCAACGCGAGCGCGGCGCGGGCCGGGCCTGCCCCGGCCGGTGTCTGGAAGCCGGTCAGCAGCACCAGCGGGCCGCGATTGCTCAGCTCCAGGACGCGTTCCAGAGCTGGACAGATGGCCAAGCCGTTCGGTTGACGGTCGTCCCGGGCACGTAGACGACAACGCGGCTTCGTCATCGGCCACCCGGCGCGACGAACCCCACGCGGGGCCGGACGCTTCCACGGTAGGGACCACTGACCAGCACGCACATATCCCATCAACGCCCTAGGGTGAGGCCATGGCCTGGGACACCGAGGGGACGCGGCGCCGGCTGAAGGAGGCGGCGACCATCGAGTTCGCCGAGCGCGGGCCCGACGGCACGACGATGGCCCGGATCGCCGAGCGGGCCGGTATCAACAAAGAGCGCCTCTACAAGTACTTCGGCGACAAACGGGCCCTGTTCGAGACCGTGCTCCGCGACGAGCTGGACAAGCTGGCCGCCGGGGTCGACCTCCCGCCGGGGGGCCTGGCCGACATCGGGGAGTTCGCCGGGCGCACGTTCGACTACCACGCCGCGCACCCGCACCTGGCCCGGCTGCTCCAGTGGGAGGGCCTGGCCGGAGGTCCCCCGGCCGACGAGAAGAACCGCACCGCGCACTACCGCGACAAGGCCGAGGCCTTCGCGGCCGCCCAGCGTGCCGGTGTTCTCGACGACGAGCTCGACCCCGCCCACCTGGTCTTCCTGATCATCGCGCTCGCCGCCTGGTGGTTCTCCGTCCCGCAGGTCGCGTACATGCTCACCGGCGCCGACGCCGACGACCCGGCCGAGCGCGCCCGCCGTCGCGCCTTCGTCGTACGCGCCGCGGAGCGCCTCGCCCTGCCCTCGCGCTGAACGGCGAGCGCCGGGGGACGGACGCGCCCCGTCCGCGTGAGCGGTCCGTCCCCCGCACGGGCTACAGCACGTCGGCGAG
>NZ_JBHLZP010000709.1:0-3433 GCF_042429965.1 Actinoallomurus acaciae | reverse complement strand
GAGGGCGGCCTGGACACCCGGACGACCCGCGGGGGCGAGCGCCGCGGCCTGTTCTGCGGCATGGGCGTGTGCTTCGACTGCCTGGTGATCGTTGACGGTGTGCCGGGGACCCGTGCCTGCGTGACCTGGGTGCGGGAGGGAATGGACATCGCCCGGCAGGACGGTCCGGGCGATCGCCGCGGCCCGGACCGTGCCTGAGAGACCGCTGGGGATCCCGGTGCCCCGCCGCTCGCCCCGGCCGATGGCTCAGCCGACGCCGTCCACGCAGAGGTACTTCAACTCGGTGAACTCGTCGATGCCGTGCCGCGAGCCCTCGCGGCCGAGCCCGGACTCCTTCACGCCGCCGAACGGCGCGCCCTCGTAGGAGATCAGGCCGGTGTTGACGCCGACGACGCCGAACTCCAGCGCCTCGCCCACCCGCCACATCCGGCCGAGGCCGGCGGTGAAGAAGTACGCGGCGAGGCCGAACGGCGTGTCGTTCGCGATCGCGATCGCCTCGTCCTCGGTGTCGAACGCGATGACCGGGGCCACCGGGCCGAAGGTCTCCTCCCGGGAGATCAGCATGTCCGGCCGGACCCCGGTGAGCAGCGTGGGCTGGAAGAACGTGCCGCCGAGCTCGTGCCGGCCGCCGCCGGCCAGGACGGTGGCGCCGCCGCCCACCGCGTCGCCGATGTGCCGCTCGACCTTCGCGACCGCGGCCGGGGAGATCAGCGGCCCCTGCTCCGACCCCTCCTCGAAGCCGTTGCCGACCTTCAGCGCCTGGACCGCGACGCGGAGCCGCTCGACGAACGCGTCGTGCACGCCGGACTGCACGAGGATCCGGTTCGCGCAGACGCAGGTCTGCCCGGCGTTGCGGAACTTCGAGGCCATCGCGCCGGCGACCGCGACGTCCAGGTCGGCGTCGTCGAACACGATCAGCGGCGCGTTGCCGCCGAGTTCGAGCGCGACCTTCTTGACGGTGCGCGCGCTCTGCGCCATGAGCAGCTTGCCGACCTCGGTGGAGCCGGTGAAGCTGAGCGCCCGCACCGCCGGGTTCGCGGTGAGGATCTCCCCGATCATCGCCGGCTCGCCCGACACGACGCCGAGCACACCGGCCGGGATGCCCGCGCGGACGCCGAGCTCGGCGAGGGCGGTGGCCGACAGCGGCGTCTCCTCGGCGGGCTTGATGATCATCGGGCAGCCCGCCGCGAGCGCGGGCCCGGCCTTGCGCAGGATCATCGCCGACGGGAAGTTCCACGGCGTGATGGAGGCGCTCACCCCGACCGGCCGGCGGACGGCGAGGAGCCGGCGGCCGGCGGCGTTGGCCGGGATGACGTCGCCGTAGGTGCGCTTGCCCTCCTCGGCGTACCACTCGACGAAGCCGGCGCCGTACAGGATCTCGCCGCGGGCCTCGGCGAGCGGCTTGCCCTGTTCGGCGGTGAGGATCGTCGCCAGGTCGTCGGCGTTCTCGACGATCAGCTCGTACCACCGGCGCAGGATCCGCGCGCGTTCGGGCGCGGTGACGCGCGCCCACGCGGGAGCGGCGGCCTTCGCCGCCTCGACCGCGCGGACGACGTCCGCCTCGTCGGCGGCCGCCATGCGGGCGACGACCGCGCCGGTCGCGGGGTCGAGGACGTCGGTGCGCTCACCGGCCGAGCCGGGAGTCCACTCGCCGTCGATGAAGAGGTCCTCGCGCAGCAGGCCGGGATCGCGCAGACGAGAGCGGTCAAAGGTCGGGTTCACGGCGTTCGTCCTCCAAATCCGAAGCCCCGGCATCACCGGCGAAGCAGCAGCTTGTTCGCGGTTTGGCCGGATTGCGGGCAAGTGTACGCTTTGCGACCATTCCTTGCTACATTGACCGCGCGGTCGCCGGCTCGGCGCCCGACCCGTCTCCTCCCTGACACCGACTCACACGAATGCGGGTGCCCATGACGATCGAGGACATCGACAAAGAGTTCTTCTTCCACCCGTTCACCCAGCTCCGCGAACACCAGCGGCACGGCCCGCTGACCATGGTCGAGGGGCACGGGTCGACGCTGACCGACACGCGTGGCCGGACCTACCTCGACGCGATGGCCGGTCTGTGGTGCGTCAACATCGGTTACGGCAACACCGAGATGGCCGAGACGCTGCGGGCCCAGACCGAGCGGCTGCCCTACTACCACACGTTCGCGTCGATGGGGAACGAGCCGGTCGCGCGTCTCGCCCAGCGGCTCATCGCGATGGCGCCCGGGGAGATGTCGAAGGTCTTCTTCGGCAACAGCGGCTCCGACGCCAACGACACCCAGGTCAAGCTCGTCTGGTACTACAACAACGTCCTCGGCCGGCCGGAGAAGAAGAAGATCATCTCGCGGAGCCGCGGCTATCACGGCGTGACGGTGATGTCCGGCAGCCTGTGCGGCCTGCCCGGCATGCACGCCGGGTTCGACCTGCCGCTGCCGATGGTGCACTTCGTCCGCGCCCCGCACCGGCTGTGGGAGCAGCGGGAGGGCCAGAGCGAGGAGGAGTTCGTCCGCGACCTCGCCGACGAGCTGGAACGCCTGATCCTCGCCGAGGGACCCGAGACGGTCGCCGCGTTCATCGCCGAGCCCATCCAGGCCGCCGGCGGCGTCATCGTCCCGCCCACGTCGTACTTCCCGGCGATCCAGGAGGTGCTGCGCCGGTACGACGTGCTGCTGATCGCCGACGAGGTGGTCTGCGGGTTCGGCCGTACGGGCGACACCTTCGGCTCGGAGGTCTTCGGGATCCGGCCCGACCTCATCACGGTCGCCAAGGGCATCACCTCGGCGTACGTCCCGCTGTCGGCGTGCATCGTCTCCGCGCCCGTCTGGGACGTGATCGCCAGTGGCGCGGACAGGTACGGCGTCTTCAGTCACGGCTACACCTACTCGGCGCACCCGCTCGCCGCCGCGGCGGCCATGACCAACCTCGACATCATCGAGCGCGACGGGCTCATGCGGCAGGCCAAGGCGCGCGGCGACCACCTCGCCGAACGCCTGCGCGCCGAGTTCGCCGACCACCCGCTGGTGGGCGAGGTCCGTGGCTACGGGCTGCTCGGCGCGGTCGAGTTCGTCAGGTCCAAGGACCCGCTCACCGCGTTCGACCCGGCGCTGAAGATGTCGGCCGCGGTCGTCCAGCGTGCCCGCGAGCTCGGCGTCATCAGCCGCGCGCTCCCGGCCTCGGACTCGATCTCCTTCTCGCCGCCGTTCGTGGTGACCGAGGACGAGATCGACGAGATGGCCGCGCTGGCCCGGCAGGCCCTGGACGACGTCGCCCGCGAGCTCCGCCTGCTGCCATGACTGAGCGGAGCGACCGCTGCGGCGCGGGAGGCCGCCTCGGTCTCGTCGTCAACCCGATCGCCGGCATGGGCGGCCGGGTGGGTCTGCACGGGACCGACGGGCCGGCGCTGGAGGCCGCGGTACGCCAGGGCGCGGCCGCCGTCGCACCGCAGGTG
>NZ_JBHLZP010000708.1:0-3438 GCF_042429965.1 Actinoallomurus acaciae | reverse complement strand
GCTGTGCGGAGAACCCGGCGGTCACCGAACGGCTGCGCCGGACGGCGGCCGACCGGACCGGACCGGGCGCCCGGGTCCTCGCCGCCCCCGACGGGGGCGTCATCGCCGTCGCCCCCGGACGCCGGGTGGACTGCTCGGTCTCCGCCCTCGCCGAGCACGCCGTGGACCTTCTCGGCGCGGAGGTGGAGCGGCTTTGGGCGTCCTGACCCGGGTCGACGGCCCGCTCGTGGAGGTGAGCGACCTGCCGGAGGCGGGCATGTTCACGCTCGTCGGGCTCGGCGAGGCCCGCGTCCCGGGGGAGATCGTCGCGATTCACGGCGACAGCGCGACCGTCCAGGCGTACGAGTACACCGGGGGACTGGCGCCCGGCGACCCGGCCGAGGCGTACGGCGAACCGCTGTCCGCGTCCCTCGGGCCGCACCTGCTGGGCGGTGTGTTCGACGGGCTCCTGCGTCCGCTCACGGACGCGGGCACGTGGCTGACGGGCGTACAAGCCGCGCCGCGACCACGGGAATGGCGGTTCGTCCCTCTCGTCCGGCAGGGAGCCGGGCTCGGGGCGGGAGAACCGGTCGGCACGGTCGAGGGCGCGGGCGCGGTGCGCTACGTCGTCCTCACGCCCACGGCGGGAAGGGTCACCGCGATACGCCCCTCGGGCGCCTGCGGTCCGGACGTCCCGGTGGCCTCGGTCGGCGGCCGCGACATCGCCGTGGCGCGGAGACGGCCCGTCCGGCGCCCCGCGCCGTACCGGGAACGCCGGGAGGATCTCGTCCCGCTCGTCACCGGGCAGCGCGTCGTCGATCTCCTGCTGCCGGTGCCGCGCGGCGGCGCGGCCGCCGTACCCGGGGGGTTCGGCACCGGGAAGACCGTGCTCCTTCAGCAGATCGCCAAGTGGTGCGACGCCGACGTCGTCGTGTACGTCGGGTGCGGCGAGCGCGGCAACGAGATGGCCGACGTGGTCGCCGAACTCGCCGAGCTGACCGACCCCCGGACGGGCGGCCGACTCACCGAGCGGACGGTCGTGATCGCCAACACCTCCAACATGCCGATGATGGCGCGCGAGGCCGGCGTGCACACCGCCATGACGGTGGCCGAGCACTTTCGCGACATGGGCTACGACGTCGTGGTCATCGCCGACTCCACGTCCCGCTGGGCGGAGGCGCGGCGCGAGTTCGCGTCGCGGCACGGAGAGCTGCCGGCCGAAGAGGGCTATCCGGCGGATCTCGCGTCGGCCCTGGCGGCCTTCTACGAACGCGCCGGCCGGGTCACCACACTCGGCGGCCTGACCGGCTCCGTCACGGTGATCGGCGCCATCTCACCACCGGGCGGCGACATGACCGAGCCGGTCACCACCCTGACGCAGCGCTTCGTCCGCTGCCTGTGGAGCCTGGACCGTGACCTCGCCTACGCCCGGCACTATCCGGCGGTGTCGTGGGACTCCTCGTACGCCCGCGACGCGGACGCCATCGCCGGCTGGTACGCCCGGCACGGGATTCCGGGCTGGGGCGCCCGCCGGGAACGCGTGGCGGCCCTGCTGGCCGAGGCCGACCGGCTCGCCCTGCTGGCCGAGCTCGTGGGGGCCGACTCCCTGCCGGCCCGCGAACGGGTGGCGCTCCTCGCCGGGCGGATGCTGCGGGAGGGGGTGCTGCGGCAGAGCGCGCTGAGCGCCGTCGACGCCTTCTGCGCGCCCGAGCGCACCGCCGCGCTCACCGACGGGATCCTCGCCGCCATCGCCGAGTGTGAGGACATGGCGGCTCGCGGAGTCCCGGCCGAGGAGATCGAGGGGCGCGACTTCTCCCTTCTGCTGCGGGCCAAGGAGCGGCCCGCGGAGCCGGGCTGAGGTGGTGGGGCGGATGTGGCCCGAGCCGGAGTACACCGACCTCACCGACCTGCGCGGCCCGCTGATCGTCGTCCGTGGCGTCTCCGGTGTGGGCTGGGACGAGTTCGTCCGGATCCGGCTGGACTCCGGTGAGGAGCGCAGCGGGCTCGTCCTCGAAGTGGATCGGGACCTGGCGATCGTGCAGGTGTTCGAGGGCACGGACGCCATGACCCGTCATGACGCGCGCGTGGCCTTCAGCGGCGGTCCGTTGACGATCCCCGTCGGGGACGGCTGGCTCGGCCGAGTCTGCGACGGCCGGGGGAAGCCCCGAGACGGAGGGCCGCCGGTGTTCGGTCCCGTCGACGCGCCGGTCGGCGGGGCACCGCTCAACCCGACGCGGCGAAGCCCACCCGCCGAACCGGTGCTCACCGGAATCTCGGCGATCGACGCCCTGACCACCCTGGTACGGGGACAGAAGATCGCGATCTTCTCCTCGCCGGGACTTCCGCACCTGGAGCTCGCCGCTCAGATCGGTGCGCAGGCCGGCGTCCGGGGCGAGCCGTTCTGCGTCGTCTTCGCCGCCATGGGTCTCACTCACGCCGACGCCGCGGCCGTGCGCGACACGCTGGAGGAGCGGTCGGCCGCCGGCGAGCTGACCCTCCTGCTCAACCTGGCGGACGACCCGGTGATCGAGCGCGTCCTCACCCCGCGGCTGGCCCTCACGATCGCCGAGAACCTCGCCTTCACGGGCGGGCGGCACGTCCTCGTGATCCTGGCGGACATGACCGGTTACTGCGAGGCGCTGCGCGAGGTGTCGGTGGCGCGCGGAGAGATCCCGGCGCGGCGCGCCTATCCCGGCTACCTCTACAGCGACCTGGCCTCGCTGTACGAGCGGTGCGGGCGAATCCACGGCACGCCCGGCTCGGTCACGGTGCTGCCGGTCCTCACCATGCCCGCCGGGGACATGACGCACCCGGTGCCGGACCTGACCGGATACATCACCGAAGGCCAGATCGTGCTCACCCCGGACGCCGGAGTCCACCCGCCGGTCGACGTCCTGTCGTCGCTCTCCCGGCTGATGCGGGCCGCCGTGACGTCCACCCACATGGATCTGGCGGCGCAGATCCTCGCGGCCCTCGCGCGGGCGCGCCAGGCACGCGAACTCGCCGAGCTGATCGGGGCCTCCGCGCTCAGCGAGTCCGATCGGAGCTTCATCGCGTTCGAACGGAGTCTCCGCGACCGCCTGCTGGCCCAGCGTCCGGACGAGAACCGCCCGCTCGAGGAGACCTTCGACCGCGCGTGGCAGGCACTGAGCACGCTGCCGCGCCGGGAACTGACCACGGTGACGGCGGCCGAGCTGGACGCGCACCTGCCCCGGGGCGGGACGCGATGACCTCGCTCACCCGCGTTCCTCCGGGCCGGGCCGGCCGCCTGTGGCTCCACCGCCGCCTGATCATCGCCCAGCGCGGCGTCGATCTCCTCCAGCGCAAGCTCCGGATCCTCGTGCGGGATCACCACCGGCTGGCGTCCGAGGCCGAGCGGACCGGCCGGGACTGGGCGGCCGCGTGCGCGGACGCCGACGAGCGGGGTCTGCGGGCGTGCCTCGCGGACGGCCGCCGCGC
>NZ_JBHLZP010000707.1:0-3445 GCF_042429965.1 Actinoallomurus acaciae | reverse complement strand
CGACGTCGCCGTGCCGGGCGCGGGCCACCAGGTCGGCGCGCTCCTGCCCGACCTGACCACCGCCGGCACCGTCGCCGACGGCCACAGCGACCCGGCGCAGTGGGCGGGCCTGCAGCCCGCCGGGACGCACAACCCCACCGGCGTGCCGGGCACGCAGATCGACGGCTACTTCCCCGACACCTCGACGCTGAACACCACGCACGGCTGGAACCACGACTCCCAGTTCGTGATCCGCCTGCCCGAGCGCTGGAACGGCGGGCTCGTCGTCGCCGGCACGCCCGGGAACCGCGCCCAGTACGCCAATGACTTCACCATCTCGGACTGGGTGCTCGCCCGCGGGTACGCCTACGCCGCGACCGACAAGGGCAACGTGGGTTCGACGTTCTACCGGGACGGGCGGCGCCCCGGCGACGCCGTCGCCGAGTGGAACACCCGCGTCACCCAGCTCGCCCGCGCGGCAAAGGCGGTGGTCGCCCGCAGGTACGGGCGGGCGCCCACGCGGACGTACGCGGCCGGGATCTCCAACGGCGGCTACCTCGTCCGCTGGCAGCTGGAGAACCACCCGGAGCTGTACGACGGCGGCGTGGACTGGGAGGGCACGCTGTTCCGGGCGGACGGCCCGAACCTGTTCACCTACCTGCCGTCGCTGCTGAAGAACTATCCCGCCTACGCCGCCGGCTCGGCCGATGCGCACCGGGCGCTGCTCGACGCCGGTCTCGCGCCCGGCTCGGAGTTCCTCTGGCCGTACCACGAGCAGGTCTACTGGGACCTGACCCAGCGGATCTACCGGGAGGAGTTCGACCCCTCCTACGACGGCGCCACCGAGGCGGGCACGCCGTACTGCGCGAGCGGCACCCCCGCCTGCGACGCCGACTACGACTACGCCGCCCGGCCCGCGTCGGTGCACCGGGCGGTCGCCCGCGTGTCGCTGACCGGACGGATCCGCAAGCCGCTGATCACCCTCCAGGGCACGCTCGACACGCTGCTGCCGATCTCGCTGGACGGCGACGTGTACGCCCGCATGGTGCGCGGCCCCTTCCGCTACTACCGGATCGAGGGCGGCAACCACGTCGACGGGTTGTACGACACGTATCCGGACCGGCTGCGCCCGATGCTGCCGTGCTTCCGCGCCGCGTTCACCGCGCTGGAGGGCTGGTCGGCCGGCCGCACGCCTCCTCCCAGCGCCACCCTGCCCAGACCGACCTCCGGGGACCTCGCCAACACCTGCTCGCTGGCCTCCTGACCAGCGGACCTCCCAGGAAGGAGCACCATGAGATCAGTTCTGCGCCGCCTCCGCCAGGGCGCCGTCGCGCTCGCCGCGACGGGCCTGCTCGGCACCGCCGTCACCACACCCGCCCACGCCGCCACGCTGGGGCACTACAACATCAGTGCCGTCTACGACTCGGGCGTGTCCTCCGGCGGCTTCATGGCCGACCAGCTCCACGTCGCCTACTCCGGGACGATCAAGGGCACCGGGATCTTCGCGGGCGGCCCCTACCACTGTGCCCAGGGCAGCCTCACCACGGCCGAGCTGGCGTGCATGTACAACGTCCAGAGCCGGAACCTGTCCTCGCTGGAGCAGACGGCGCGCACCCGGTCCGCGCAGGGCACGATCGACAATGTCGCGAACCTGTCGGGCCACCGCGTGTACGTCTTCCACGGCACCGCCGACACGACCGTCAGCGTCGGTTCGTCCAACGACCTCGTGCAGTTCTACAAGGACTTCGGCGCGAACGTGACCTACGACAACACGACCCCGGCGGCGCACTCCTGGGTCAGCCCGCTCGGCCCGAACGCCTGCGGCACCAGCTACACCCCCTACATCAACAACTGCGGCAACGACCCGGAGCACGCGATGCTCGCCCAGCTGTTCGGGTCGGTCGCCGCGCCGGCGGCGAGCCCGTCCGGCAGCGTCGTGTCCTTCGACCAGAACACCTACGCGCCCGGCGGCAGCGCGAGCGCGATCAGCATGGGCGCCACCGGCTACGCCTACGTGCCGTCCGCCTGCGCCTCGGGCACCTCGTGCCGGCTCATGGTCGCGCTGCACGGCTGCCTGCAGGGCGCCGGCTCGGTCGGCACGACGTTCGTCACCAAGGCGCACCTGAACGAGTACGGCGACACGAACAACATGATCGTGCTCTACCCGCAGGCCGTCGCCACCCTGGGCAGCAACCCGCAGGGCTGCTGGGACTGGTGGGGATACCTGAACGCGGGCAACTACGACACCCACGGCGGCGCACAGATCGAAGCGATCATGAACATGGTGCACGCCCTCGGCGGCTGACGATCACTCCCCGTACGGGCCCGTGCCACCCCGGTGGGCGGGCCCGTCACTTTGCGTAACGCCTATCGTGTACGGATGAGGAGAGCTGCCTTCGTGCTCTGCGGACTGGTCGTGGCCGCGCTGCTCGCTCCGGCCGGGACGGCGGCCGGAGCGCCGCGCCCGCGCTTCGTCGCGCTGAGCTCGGTCGACTCGACGATCATCCAGGACATCCGGTACGCCACGCCGCACAACTTCACCGGCCGGGTCGTGCCGGGCTATCAGGCGCCGCTGTGCCTCCTGACCGCTCCGGCGGCGCAGGCCCTGCACCGGCTGCAACAGAGCCTGACCCGGCGCGGTTACTCGCTGAAGGTGTACGACTGCTACCGTCCGCAACGGGCCGTGGACCGGTTCGTGGCGTGGTCGGGCGATTCCGGCGACCACGCGATGAAGGCCGAGTTCTACCCCGAGGTCGACAAGTCCCGGCTGTTCGACGAGGGATACATCGCCCGCCGGTCGGGCCACAGCCGCGGCGGCACCGTCGACCTGACGATCGTGAAGCTGCCGGCCGCGCCCACCCGGGCGTACCGGCCGGGCGAGCCGCTGGCCTCCTGCTACGCGCCGCGGGCCCAGAGGTTCCCGGACGCCTCGATCGACATGGGCACCGGCTTCGACTGCTTCGACGAACGCGCCCACACGCTGGACCCCCGGATCACCGGCACGGCACACGCCGACCGCCTCTGGCTCAAGCGGCTGATGGAGGGCGCGGGCTTCACGGGCATCCCCGAGGAGTGGTGGCACTTCACGTACCGGCGGGAGCCCTACCCGGACACCTACTTCGACGTGCCGGTCTCCCCCGCCTCCGCCACCCGCGCCGCGGGGACCACGCCTCGTTCGAGGCCGCCGGCGCACTCCCCGGTCGGCGCCCTGGCGACCTGGCGCCGGACGGGCCGGTGACCTTCAGCCCGGCACGGTCTCGGCGAGGACCTCGATCAGCGACTCGGTGGTGGGGGCGATGGCCAGACCGCCCTGGGCGATGCGGGCGTTGCCCCCGCCACCGCCGCCCAGCCGCCGCGTGGCACCCTCGACCAGCGCGTCGGCGCGCAGACGGTCGCCCAGGCTCGCCGGGACGCTGACCACCAGGGTCTTCTTCTCCTCCGAGGCGGTCCAGAGCAGGACGACCCG
>NZ_JBHLZP010000706.1:0-3459 GCF_042429965.1 Actinoallomurus acaciae | reverse complement strand
GGAAGGCGCCGAGGTCGTGCCCGGCCCCGGCGGACGTCGTACGGCGGGGTGCGCCGCCGAGCGGGCCCGCGCTGACCTTCGGCATCGGGCGCCCGCCCTTGTCCAGGTGGGTGAGGGCGTAGTTGCGGCGCCGCGTGAGCATGCCCCGCTGGTCGCCGGTCCACGCGTGCACGGCCTGCGCCTCGCGCAGCCCGGTGCGAGGGACGCCGGGCGGCAGGGTGGCGTTGGTGCGCAACCAGGTGGAGATGGCCTGCGAGGCGCCGTTCATCTGCTGGATGAGCCGCGCCATCGCGACGACGTCCACGCCGACGAAAGCCTTGTCACGCGCGGCGGCGGCGCGCAGATCCTCGTGTCCAGCCATGGGGCCGCTCCGGAGAGTGCGCTCGAGCCTCAGAAGACCGTTGTACCACCGCATGTCCCTCCTGTCTGCACGCCGCGATGCGCGGTCGATTACGGCCCTACCGCATGGCAGAAGGGGTCCGGCGCTAATCGCCTCCAGAGGCGTCGGGGGCGTCGGGGGGCGCCGGGGCTTAGGCGTGGCGGCGCCGGTAGGCGCGCATGCGGGCGTTGGCGCCACAGCCCGCCACGTCGCACCAGCGGCCCGAGCGGTTGCGGGTGTGGTCGTAGAACGCGTAGTGGCAGTCGTCGGCGGCGCAGGCCTTCATCCGCGGCCACGTGCCGTCGGTCATCGCCGTGAGCACGCCCGCCAGGATGGCGCCGAACAGCAGGTCGCCCGGGTGCGCCGCGCCCTCACCGGCCGGCCACCGTACGCCGCCGGAGGTGACCAGCGGGCGCAGGCCGCAGCGGACGATCTCCTCGTTGACCAGGTCGAACGCCTCGGGATCGGCGGGACCGGCGTTGTTGGCGAGCATCAGTGAGCGGAGCGCCTCACGCAGCCGCACGGCTCGCGTGTACGTCTCCGCGGTCACCTCGCCCGGCAGCCCGTGCTCGGCGCGCCAGCGGTCCAGACCGGCGGCGTCGACCTCGTCGCGCGTCCGCAGGAACGCCTCCACCGGCGCGAGCGGCCCGGGAGCCGACGGTCGCGATGCCATGGAACCGATGTTACATCCGTACGCCTTTGACACGTAACGCGTTATGTACGTAACGTCTTTGCTCGTAACCACGACCGGGAGGTTCCGGTGATCGAGCCGTTTCACATCGCCGTCGCGGACGAGGTCCTGGAGGATCTGGCCGCCCGCCTCGAACGCGCGCGCCCGCCCTCGCCGCCGATCCTCGACGGAGGGGAGAGCCCCGAGACCGTCGAGCGCATCGAGGACCTCGTCGCGTACTGGCGCTCGGGGTACGACTGGCGGGCGCAGGAGGCCCGGCTGAACGCGGTGCCGCACTTCCGCGCCGCCGTCGGCGACGCGCGCATCCACTTCGTGCACGTGCCGGGTTCGGGGCCGGACCCGCTGCCGCTGCTGCTCGCCAACGGCTGGCCCAGCTCGTTCGTGGAGTACCTCGGGGTGCTCGACCGGCTGGCCGACCCCGCGGCGTACGGCGACGATCCCGCCGACGCCTTCTCGGTCGTGGTGCCGGCGCTGCCGGGGTACGGGTTCTCGGCCCCCTACCCCGGACGCCTCGACCGGGCCACGATCGCCGGGCTGTTCGACCGGCTCATGGCGGACGGCCTGGGGTACGCGAGCTACGTCGCGCACGGCGACGACATCGGCGGCGGCGTGGTGAACCGCCTCGGCATGTACCACGCCGGGACCGTACGGGCCATCCAGACCACCAACTGGACCCGGCCGCCGGACCCGACGCCGCGCACGCCGGAGGAGGAGGCGTACGTGGCGGGCGAGCGCCGCTGGGAGCGGACCCGCGGCGCGTACGCGCACGTCCAGGCGACCCGGCCGCAGATCCTGGCGTACGGGCTGAACGACTCGCCCGCGGGTCTGGCGGCCTGGGTGCTGGAGAAGTGGCTGACGTGGAGCGACCCGGCGACGCGTGGTCGTCTCACCGACGACGACCTGCTCACCAACGTGATGACCTACTGGGTGACGGGCTCGATCGGCGCCTCGTCACGCCTGTACGCGGTCGACTCCGCTCCACCGGACGACGCGGTCGCGGTGCCGTCGTCGCTGCTGCTCACGCGCGAGCCGGAACTCCCGATCCCGCCGGAGTCCTGGCTGCGGCGCGCGTACCCGCGGATGACCCGCCTGGCCACGGCGGACGAGGGTGGCCACTTTCTCGCCCTGGAGTCCCCGGAGCACTTCGTACGGCAGGTCCGCGAGGCGTTCCGGCCGTACCGGGGCTGACTACTCGACCTCGGCCGGGGTGCCGCCGGTGATCCGCACGAGCTCGTCGTAGGAGGTCGGGAAGATGGTGTGCGGGTGACCGGCGGCCGCCCAGACGACCTCATGCTCGGCCAGCCACTTGTCGACGAGCGTGCGGACCGGGCGCGGGTGCCCGATCGGGGCCACTCCGCCGATCGGGTGGCCGGTGGCCGCGCGTACGAAGTCGGGGTCGGCGCGCTTGACCTTCGCGGCGCCGATCAGCGCGGCCACCTTGGCCGTGTCGACGCGGTGGGCGCCGCTGGTGAGGACGAGCAGGGGTTCGCCGTCGGCGGCGAAGATCAGGCTGTTCGCGATCGCGCCGACCTCACAGCCGAGAAGCGCGGCGGCGGCCACGGCGGTCGGCGCGGCCGCCGGCAGCTCGCGCACCTCGCCGGTGGCACCGAGTTCACGCAGGCGAGCGGCGACGTTCGCGGTGTTGGGATGCATGGGCAGCACCTTAGAGCCTGTCTCAGAGTCCCGCTCTCCGGCTGCGCGACGCCTCGCCGCGTTGGGTCGCCCCCACCCCGCGAAACCGCGCCGGACGGCTCCGCGGGGACCCCGGGAAAGGCCGACAGCCGAACCAGGCCGACTCCCTCCTCCGCCGTGCGACGCGGGCCCCCTGGACACCGCTCGCCACGAACGGGGACTTGGGACAGGCCCTGGAGCCTCGGCGGGTGCGGGCGCCTTCCGGCATCCGCCTCGTGGGTCCGCTGTCGTACCCGGTCGGTACGGTCTTCGAGTGGGGTCGGAGACGGTGCTGACACCGAGGTGTTCGACCGTCTTGACCTGCACTGATACGTCGTCATTCGAACATGTTGACGAATGACGGCGGGGCCGGTTTACTGGAGTCATCTCGAACTTGTGTTCGAGTATTCGGTACGGATTCTCGCGGGTCCGTGCCGGAGGGGTTCGGCTCGCCGGGCAGCGCATGCCGTGCGAGGTGTGACGGCCGGGCGGGACGAGGGGAAGCGTTTCGCCCGCGCCGTCCCCGGACCCGTCGAGCGGAAGGAGGCACGCCATGTCCGCAAGGTCCACGGCCGTCCCTCTGCGCCCCGTCCCAAGGCGCAGGCCGGCACCGCCGGCGATCACACTGTTGCAGACGGCCCGGCACGGCCTGGCCGAGGCGGCCGAGGCCGCCGTCCCCGCCTCGCGCTACGTCGCGCCGCACCTGGCCGACCGGCTC
>NZ_JBHLZP010000705.1:0-3464 GCF_042429965.1 Actinoallomurus acaciae | reverse complement strand
TGAGGGCGCTCACCTCGGCCGGTGGCCGGGAGGTGAGCGTCCTGCCGGCCACCATGCACCAGCTCGTCGACCCGATCACCCGCGCGCTGCTGCTGGCCTCCTCCGTGGGGGCCGATCCCCGCCGGCTGTCGGCCGCGCTGGCCGCGATGCTCGACGCGCGCCCCCTGCCCTCCGGCCGGGCCCGCAGCCGCAAGACGTTGTTGCTGGCGCCCGCGACCGGCCGCCCGATCCGCCTGCACCGGCCGGGTCTGCCGTTCACCGCGACTGAGACGGCGCGGGCGCTCGCACTGCTGGAACTGGCCCGCCGCCTGGACGACCCGTGCCCGGCATGACGCTCATGGGGGACCGGGAGCGCACGCGAAGAAATGATCGCCGCCGCCGAGGCGTCAGCTTACGGAGACGGAGCCTGTCGAGCTGAGGCGCACGAGCCGCCAGGGGATCGGGGAATCCGTCACGCGATCGCCGAGTGCGATTTCGGCGCATCGGCGTCCTTGCATCTCGAGGTCCTGCGCGATCGTGGTGATACCGCTCTGGAGTGCTTCCGGTGTCCCGTCAAAGCCGGTGATGCGGACGCGCGTCAGGTTCCGGGCATTGAGCGCCGCGACCGCGCCCAGCGCGATCTCGTCGCTCAGTGTGATGATCGCGTCGATGTCGGGCGTATCGTCGGCGATCCTCGCTGCGGCCTCCCGGCCGAGAAGGCGTGAGTTCTCGGGGAGGACGTGACAGCCGACCGATCGTTGGTCGATGCCGGCTTCGGCCAGGGCGTCTCGTACTCCCCTGAGCCGTTCGGTCGTTACGGGCAGCTCTGATCGAACATTGTCCAGTGTGGTGACGACCGGGAGCTGGTCGACCTGGGCGGGGAAGGAGATGAGAGCGGGTCTGCGCGCCGAGCGAAGGGTTTCGCGGGCGACCGCGCGAGCGGCCTCGTGGTCGTCGATGCTGACGCAGGTCGCCCCGGCGATGCGGGGGCCACCATGGATGGCGACCGGCCGGCCGCTGGCGATGGCCTCCCGCAGTGCCGGGTCGTTGGCCGCTGTCGTCCAGAAGACGAAGCCGTCGACGGAGGCGCTGGTGATGGCGTCGGTCGGCCCGAGGCGCCCGCCTGTCGGCAGGAGCGTCAGGCCGATGCCGCGGTCGGCGCACACGTCCGCGATGCCCGCGAGGAAGCGGGCCGCCGAGGGGTCGCGGAAGGCGTAGCCGAGGTGTTCGCTGAAGACCACGCCGAGGAGTCCCGTACGTCCCGTTCGCAATGCCCTGGCAGCCTGGCTGGGCTGGTATCCGAGCTCATCGGCGGCGGCGAGGATCCGCGCCCGGGACGCCTCCGAGACCCGATCCGGCCGGGAGAAGGTGTAGGAGGCGACCATCACCGACAGACCCGCACGGGCGGCGACGTCCCTCAGCGTTGGCCGCTTACCGCTCATGGACCTCACTGTAACGGTGCTCGACCATGACGCCCTCCAGGCCGCCGAGCTCCACCCGGCCGGGGCCGACGTCCCTTCGATCACGGTCGGTGCCGATGAGGAGTCGCGCGCCGTCGGGGATCGGGACGACGGCGCCCTCGACGCCGAAGTTGAGCAGGGTCTCGTACCGGCCTGCGGGTACCTGATTGACCACGCGGAGAACCCCCTCCACCGGGACGTCGGCGAGGTGCCGGCCGGTCACCGCGCGCAAGCGGTCTCTGCGAATGCCGATCAGTCTCCGATAGAGGTTCAGAGTCGAGCGAGCGTCGGTTCGCTGTGACTCGACGTTCATCGCCTCGGCGTCGGGGGTGATCGGGAGCCATGGCCTGCCCGTGGTGAACCCGGCGCCCGGACCGGAGACGCTCGGCGCCCGCCAGGGCATCGGCGTTCGTTGCGGATCGCGCCCGTTCAGGTCGACGACCCGGTCCGGGGGGATCGGGGTGTCGGCAAGGCCGAGTTCTTCACCCTGGTAGAGGAACGTCGTACCCCGCAGCGAGGCGAGCAGCATGGCGATGAGCTCTGCCCGCTGCAGCCCGTACCCGTCGCGGTCGAACCTGCTTCGCGGTCGTGGCTCGTCGTGGTTGGAGACGAACCACGCCGCACGCCCCGGATCAGGCACCAGGTCCCCGAACTCGGACAGGATCGCCGCCAGGCCGGTCGCGTCGGCATCCGCGCGGGCGAAGACGAAGTTGTGCGCGAGGTGGAGTTCGTCGTCGGAGAGGTAGGGCACGAGCAGTTGCTGGTCGAACAGCCACACCTCACCGACCGCCAGCGTTCCCGGGTACTTGTCGAGGACCGATCTCACCCGGACGAGCCGTTCGTGCAGATTCGGCCAGTCCTGCTGCCGCAGCGGAAGCCCAGGCGCGTTGTCCCGCAGCAGCGGGTCCTTGCCGAGCCGGTTGATGGAGTCGAGGCGTACGCCGTCGATGCCCGCGTCCAGCCAGAAACGCAGGACCCGTTCCTGCTCGTCGGCGACGATGGGATTCTCCCAGTTCAGGTCGGGCTGCTGCGGCAGATGCGAGTGCAGGTACCACTGACCACTCAGGTCGTCGAAGGTCCAGGCCCGCGCTCCGGCCGGGAATCCCGCCTCCCAGTTGTTGGGCGGTCCGCCGTCGGCGCGCCCGGGGGTGGGGCCGTCCCGCCAGACATAGAAGTCACGGTAGGGGTTCGTCCGGTCCTGCCGAGAGGCCTGGAACCAGCGGTGCCGGTCACTCGTGTGGCCGAGTACGAGGTCGAACAGCACGCGGATCCCTCGACGGTGTGCCTCCTCGATGAGGAGACGGGCATCGTCGTCGCCGCCGAACAGCGGATCGACGCGGCAGTGATCGCTGATGTCGTACCCGAAGTCGGCCATCGGCGACTCGAATATGGGGGACAGCCAGATCGCGTCGACTCCCAGCCGGCTCAGGTGGTCCAGCCGTGAAACGACCCCACGGAGATCGCCGACGCCGTCCCCATCACTGTCGGCGAAGCTCCGCGGATAGATCTGGTAAACGACCGCCTGCTCCCACCAGTTGCGGGACGAAGTTGAGATCGACATTTGTGTAACGATACATGTATCGTTACACAAATGTCGATCTCCGGCCGTCGTCTCGCGCTTCTCGCCGTGTGCGCCTTCATGTACGTGACCTCCGAGTTGCTACCGGTCGGCGCCCTGGAGGTCATCGCTCGCGACCTGGGCCGCGGCCAGACGCTCGTCGGCCTGCTTCTCAGCGCGTACGCGGGGACGGTCGCGCTGACCGCGATACCGGTGACGCGCCTCACCCGCGGCTGGGACCGACGTACCGTCGTCGTGGGGACGATGCTCGTCCTGGCGCTGGGCAATGGTGTCGCGGCGGTCGCGCCCGGCTTCGCCACGCTTGCGGTCGCCCGCGTTGCGATCGCCGTTGCCCACGGACTGTTCTGGTCGTCGGTCGGGTCGGTGGCCGCCCGGTTGGCGACGCCCGGCCGCGCCGGCGCCGCCACCGCCGCCGTGTTCGTCGGCACCGCCCTCGCGACGGTCGC